>DYMR01000045.1:0-8492 GCA_020721485.1 Halothiobacillus neapolitanus
CCCGCAGGGTTTCGGCGGTCGCCACGAACGGGGCATCAATTAATTCGCCGGGACTGTGGTCAATCAAATCGCTGACCGTGGCCGCCGTCATTTCTAAATGGAATTGCAATCCCACGGCGCGGCCACCGGGCAGGATGAACCCTTGATTCACGCAGGCGGCGCTGGAACCCAAGGCTTCCGCGCCGTCGGGCAGGCTGAAGGTTTCGCCATGCCAATGGAACACGCGGGTTTCCTCCGCCGCTTGAGGCCAGATGCGTTGCGCCGCCGCCTGCCACCGCAGCGGCCACCAGCCGATTTCCGGCTGCGGGTTTTTGACCACCGATGCACCCGATTGCTCGGCAATGAGTTGCCCGCCCAGGCAGATGCCCAACATCGGCACACCCGCCGCCAGCGCCGCGCGAATATAGGCTTTTTCGGTCGCCAGCCACGGCAATTGCGCGGTATCGTGCACGCTCATCGGCCCGCCCAGCACGATCAATAAATCCACCGTGCGCACCGGCGGCGGCGGGATCGGTTCGGCAGAAAACTGCTCGACCGTGGTAATCACCGCCGATCGTTGTGCCAACCACGGCGCCAACGCACCCAAACCTTCGAACGATTCGTGTTGAAATACCACCACATTCATGGGGAGAGCCTCCTCGGGGTTGAACGGGGCAGCCGACGGGTCTGCCCAGCGGGGATAGACAAACAAATCAAACTGCCCGGCCGGAATCAGCGCCGCTTCGTCCACACCGGGCACCGCGAAGGCCAGACTGAGCAACCGCCCGCCGACGGGCAGCTCTCGCCCGGCCTTGCGCCACACGCGCAGCATCGGTTCTGGGGATAAAAAGGCAAATACGCGATCGAAATCCGACCAATCGGCCGACCAAAAATCGCCGTAGCGAATCGTGCAGTTGGGCAGCCGACGGCAGCGCCAGCGGGCAATGAGCCACAGTACCGGCGCGCTTTCGATGCCAACGAATTGGCCCTCGGGCAGCGCCCGCGCGAGCCGCCACAACAGGCGCCCATCGCCACAGCCAATGTCCAGCAACCGCCGCGCGCCCTGACTCTGCATTTCGTCGATCAGCCGTTGCGCCACCAGTGCATCGGCGCGATACAGCGGAATGCGGGTAAAAATCGCGTTCCACTGCACGGCGAGCAAGACCAGCGCGACCATCAGCAGCAACCAAGGATTCAGACTGAGCGACAACACCCCGGCCAAGGGCAGAAACAGCAGCACGGGGCGCCACCACGCGGGCAAAAACCGCCAACCGACTCCCATGGCGCAGGCGCCGACGATCAATGCCAACACCCACAGCGGAATCGCCGGAGCACCGGCGCGTTGCGCCAGATACAGCCCGCCGACCCCCAACACGCCGCCCAACAGCAAGGCGATCAGCACGACGGCGAATTGCAGCAGGCGGGACATGGGTTGCGCCGGTTAGGGCTGGGTGGCGGGCACGGGCGCCTTCAAATCACCCGGATTGGTGATGATGCCGGTGATGCCGTTGATGGTGGCAATGGGCGCAGCGGGCGCAGCGGGCGGCGGCGCGGCGGCGGGCACAGCGGATTCTGTCGTCGCAGCCGGGGGCGGAATCGACCCGGCAGCCGCAGGCGCCGTGCTGCCTGAATCAGCGGGCGCGGCAGGCATGGCACCGCCGGTCGCGGGATCAAAATCCTGCGGATGCAGCACCCGTTCGGCGGCGCTGTCGTTCATCACAATGATCGAAATGCGCCGGTTGCGCGGATCCGCCGGGTCTTGCGGAATCAGCGGCAGGGCGTCCGCCATGCCCACCACGCGCAGCAGTTTTTTCTCGTCATAACCGTCCGTCACCAGCTCGCGCCGCGCGGCGTTGGCACGATCTGCCGAAAGCTCCCAGTTGGTGCGGTCTTGCCCTGGGAATGGAATGGAATCGGTGTGCCCGACAATGCTCAGCCGGTTGGGCAGCTTGTCGATGACCGGCGCCAATTTTTTCAAAATCTCCGCCGCATACGGCTCCAGTTTGCTGGAGCTGACCTTGAACATGGGGCGGTTGGCCTGATCGATGATTTGGATGCGCAGGCCGTCGCGCGTCATATCGAGCTTGATTTGGTCTTTGTAGGCCTTGAGCTGCGGATCGACATTAATCAGCGATTCCAGCTCTTGTTTGAGGTTTTCGATGCGCTTTTTATCGGCTTCTTCGATTTTCTTGCGCGCTTCGGCCTCGGTCATTTTTTTCTGATCGATTTCGATCTTGACCGGCGGCTCGCTGCCGTTTTTGACCTGCCCTTGCTGCTTGGTGAGGTCATCGCCGCCGCCATTAATCAAACTCACCGACATCCCCGCGCTGGGGCCGCCTTCGAGCGTGACTTTGACCGGATTGCTGAAGTAATTGGCGATGCCTTTGAGCTTGACCTCGCCCACCGAGCCAAGCAGCCACATGAGCAGGAAGAACGCCATCATCGCGGTCACAAAATCGGCATACGCGATTTTCCAAGCACCGCCATGATGGCCGCCGTGCCCTTTGTTGACCTTTTTGATGATGATCGGCTTAGCCTGATCCGGTTGTTCCGCCATGATGCGCTGCGTCGTTCCGGGTTATTTTTTCTTCAAAAACTCTTCGAGTTCTTGAAAGCTGGGGCGATCGGCCGAGAACAGCACTTTGCGGCCAAATTCGGCGGCCACTTGCGGCGGATAGCCATTCATGAACGCGATCATCGCCGCTTTGATGCTTTGGTAATACTTGGTCGAATCGTTGACTTTGTGCTCGATGTTGGCCGAAATTGGCGCCACCAAACCATACGAAACCAAAATACCGAGGAAGGTACCAACGAGCGCGGCCGCGATCAGCCCGCCCAGTACCGCCGGCGGCTCCGCCACGGATTCCATGGTGTGCACCACGCCCAGCACCGCCGCCACGATACCGAAGGCCGGCAAGCCATCGGCGATTTTGGCGATATTGGTCGCGGGCAACGAGGCTTCTTGGTGGTGGGTTTCAATGTCGATGTCCATGAGGTTGTCGATCTGATGAACATCCAGCGTGCTCGACACCATCAAGCGCAGATAATCGGTAATAAAGTCCACCGCATGGTGATCGCCCATCACCTTGGGCGCTTCCTTGAACAGCGCGCTGGAATGCGGGTCTTCAATGTCCTCTTCAATCGCCATCAAGCCCTCTTTACGGGCGCGGGTGAAGATGTGATACAGCAGCGCGAGCGTTTCCATGTACAACGCTTTGTTGTATTTCGACCCCTTCATCGCAGTTTTGAAACCGCCGAGCGTCGCCTTCATGGTTTTGCCGGAATTACCCGCCACGAAGGCCGCAATCGCGGCACCCAAAATGATGAGGTATTCAACCGGCTGCACCAGAACGATCAAATGACCGCCGGCGACGGCAAACCCGCCGAGCACCGCGCCAAACAGCAACACCCAACCAATGATCACATTCATACGCGCGTGTTCCTTGTCACAAAGAGCGCCAACCCGTCACCGACATATTACCCCAATGCTTTGCCGGTAATTTCTGCCAAATCCGATGAGCATTCAGGCCGGTCGTGAATCGCCTGCAACGCGGCACGCATCAAGGCGGCGCGCCCACCATCGAACCGGCGCCAGGTATTGAATACCGAGGCCATCCGCGCGGCAATTTGCGGATTCATCGCATCCAGCTCGATGATGCGATCGGCAAACCACCGGTAGCTTTCGCCATCCGCCGCATGGAAATGCAGCAAGTTGCCGCGAGAAAAACTGCCCAACAGCGCCCGCACCCGATTCGGGTTTTTGAAAGAAAACGCAGGGTGCGCCATCAGGTGCTGCACCCGCGCCAGGGCGTTGCCATCGGTGCGTTGCGCTTGCAACGCGAACCACTTATCCATCACCAGCGGATCATGCCGCCAGCGCGTTTCAAATGCCTGCATTTTTTCTTCGAAACGCGCGCCGCCGGCCACGCTCAGCGCCAACAAGGCGTTGAACGATTCAGTCATGTTATTGGCCTCGTCGAACTGTTGCGTCGCCAGTTGATGCCACGCCGGTTCGCCCAACGCACACAGATAACTCAACACCTGCCGTCGCAGCGCCCGTTGACCCGCCGCCCGACCATCGAAACGGTAGTCCCCGCTGATGGCTTGATTGCGATACACCAAGTGCAAGGACGACGCCCAAGCGTTCGCCAGTTGTTCGCGCAGGCGCTGGCGCTCGCGGTGAATCCACACCACCGGCGTTTCGGTGTTGAATTGATCGGCCAGATAGCTTTCCGTCGGCAGCGCGATGCATTCGGCGACGAACATCGGGTCTTCGTGCGCCTCGTGCAGCAGGGCGCCAAAAGCGGAAGACAGCCCATCCGGCAGGGCATCCGTACCCAGCTTGCCCATATCCGCCGCGTGCCGAATCCGCTCGATCAGGGTGTGCTGAATCAGGCGCAAAAACGCATCCCAGCGGTTGAAGGCATCGGTATCGGCGCGGCTGAGCACCGCCAATTGCTCCGGTGTGTAGGGATATTCAACCTGCACCGGCGCGGTAAAGCCCCGATTCAGCGAAGGCACCAGCGGGAATTTCACCGCCGGAATCGACCAATCCACCGTTTGCTCCAACGCATTCAGCACCAAGGTATGTTCGGCCACGCCGTCGAGCAGCACCGGCGCGCCGGCGGCATCGAACACCGCGACGCGAAACGGCAACATGAACGGTTCGATGGCGTGATGCCCCGGCAAGGATTGCCGCAAAGTCAGCCGATAGCGACCCTCGGTTTGCGTATCCGACACCGTCATCACCGGCGTGCCCGCGACATCGTACCAGCGGCGGAAGGGCTGCAAGTTCAGCCCGGACACCTCCGCCATGCAGCCAAAAAAGTCCTCGATCGTGACGGCTTGACCATCAAAGCGGGAGAAGTACAAATCCGTGCCTTCGCGGAATTTTTCCGCACCGAGCAGATTGCGCTGCATCCGCACCACTTCGGCGCCTTTGTTGTAGACGGTAGATGTGTAGAAGTTATTGATTTCTCGATAAGATTTTGGCTGAACCGGATGCTTTTGCGGCCCCGCATCTTCGGCAAACTGGAATTGGCGCAGCACATTCACATCGCCGATGCGTTTGACCGCGCGCGAGCCCATATCCGCCGAAAATTCCTGATCCCGGAATACGGTAAACCCTTCTTTGAGCGACAACTGAAACCAATCGCGGCAAGTCACGCGGTTGCCCGACCAATTATGGAAATACTCATGCGCCACCACCGATTCAATGCCGGCATAATCGGCGTCGGTGGCGGTATCTGGCCGCGCGAGAATGTAGCGGGAATTGAAGATATTCAACCCCTTATTCTCCATCGCGCCCATGTTGAAATCATCCACCGCCACAATGTTGAACACTTCCAGATCGTATTCGCGGCCATACACCACCTCATCCCAGCGCATCGAGCGCTTGAGTGAGTCCATGGCATGCGCGCAACGGTCGAGGTTGTGGGCTTCAACATAAATCGCCAAATCGACCCGTTTGCCGGTCATCGTGACGAACTCATCGCGCACCGCCACCAATTTGCCCGCCACCAGGGCGAACAGGTACGAGGGTTTCGGGTGCGGATCGACCCAGCGCGCCATGTGCCGGCCACCGGGCAAGGTTTCCGCACTGACCGGATTGCCGTTGGCGAGCAGCACGGGGTATTGCTCGGCATCGGCGATCAGCGTGACGGTGTAGCGCGCCAACACATCGGGCCGATCAATGAAATAGGTGATGCGGCGGAAGCCTTCGGGTTCGCATTGAGTGCAAAAATTGCCCGAAGACACATACAAGCCTTCCAGCGCGGTATTCGCCGCCGGATCCAAGCTGTTGTCGATTTGCACTACAGCGGTATCGCCCGCCAGCGGCAGCGTGAGGGTGGATTCATCCAACACATAGTGCGCGGCGGTGAGCGCATGGCCATCCACCGACACCCCGCGCAGGGTCAACCCCTCGCCCACCAGCACCAAGGGGCGATCATGCGTGCCCTGACGCCGCACCTGAAGCACGGAGCGCACCTGCGTGGCGTTCGGCACCAAATCGAACACCAAATCCACCCGATCAATCAAAAAATCCGGCGCTTGGTATTCCGCCAAGTGAATCTCAACCGGGGCTTGGCGTGTCGCACTCATAACTCATCGCATCCATCAGGTAGGGTGAACTCAGTATACCCGTGGGACTGCATGGCGTGCGCAGGCTTGGGGCATAATGCGGCGATCACGAGGAGTACCCATGTTTTTTCGCCAACTATCCATCTATCGACTCGAATCCGAATTACTTGACCCGGCGGCGCTGGAAACCGCGCTGGCCGCGCATCCGTTCAGCCCCACACGGCCGCAGCAAATCGAATCCGCCGGGTGGCAACCGGCCATCGGCAGCCTGTTCGTACACGACACCGATCAAGCCCAGCGCTTCGTGCAGCAGCGCGAAGAACGCAGCGTGCCCGCGCGGGCGGTGCGCGATACGGCGGAAAACCGCCTGCGTGAGCGGGCAGGCAGCCTGGGCGAACCCAGCCGCGCCGAACGCGCGGCGATGATGGATGCCGTCTTGTTGGAATTGTTGCCGCAGGCGTTTCCACGCCAAAGCCAAACCCAGGCGCTGATCGATCGCCCGCAAAATCAAGCCTGGTTCGACACCGCCACCGCCACGAAAATCGAGCGCGTGAGCAGCGGCCTGCGCGAACAACTCGGTCAATGGCGCATGAGCCCGTGGTTTGCCGCTGCCGACATTCCTGGCCACCTCGCGCGGTGGTTGTTGGGCACGCCGCCGACCGGCTTCGCGATTGGCGAAGGCACGCGGCTGATTGACCCGCGCGACGGCGGCACCATCACCGTGGCCAAGCTCGCCCTGCCCGATCCGCATGTGATTGCGCATTTGCATGAGGGCATGAAGGTCGATCAACTCGAACTGATTTGGAACGATCAACTGCGCTTCACCTTGCGCACGGACGGCACGCTGACCAAAATCAAACCCACCGAGCATTTTGCCGAAGGGCAAGCGGAATCGTCGGATGACGACAACGCCCGACTGGATGCCGATCAACGCTTGATGGTGGCCGCGTTCCGCCAACTGATTGCCGACTTAACCCGCGTTTTAACGCCGACGGCGGCCATTTGACCTCGAACAAGCCGCCGCCCGACGACCAGAATTTTCAGGATTTCCCATGAGCACACTGCCCTTTTCCGAACTGACCGCCATCGGCTCCATTGATGGTCGCTATGCCCGACAAACCGCGCCCCTGCGCGAGTTTTTCAGCGAGTTTGCGCTCATCAAATACCGTGTGCGGGTCGAGCTCGAATGGTTCAAAGCCCTGAGCGCGCATCCCGGTATCCGTGAAGTGCCGCCGCTGTCGCCGTCGGCCTTGGCATTTTTGGATGAAATCGGCAGTGAATTCAGCCCGGCACAGGCCGAGCGCGTGAAAACCATCGAGCGCACCACCAACCACGATGTGAAGGCGGTCGAGTATTTCTTGAAAGAGCAGGTGGCCGACTTTGCCGAACTGGCCGCCCTGGCCGAGTTTTTCCACTTTGCCTGCACCTCGGAAGACATCAACAACCTGGCCTACGGTTTGATGCTGCGCGATGCCCGCAGCGCCGTGGTTTTGCCGGTGTTCGACGAAATTCTGGCCGATTTGCGCGCCAAAGCGCACGCTTGGGCCGGCATTCCGCTGCTGTCGCGCACCCACGGCCAGCCCGCATCGCCCAGCACCATCGGCAAAGAAATCGCCAATGTGGTCGCGCGGCTGGATCGGCAAAAACACGCCGCCGCCTCGGTGGAAATTTTAGGGAAAATCAACGGCGCGGTCGGCAATTTCAACGCCCATCTCGCCGCCTACCCCGAGCTCGACTGGCCGGCCTTTTCCGCGCAGTTTGTGCAGAGCTTGGGGCTGCGCCCAAACCCGTACACCATCCAAATCGAGCCGCACGATTACATCGCCGAATTGTTCGATGCGATTGCCCGCTTCAACACCATTTTGATTGATTTCTCGCGCGATATTTGGGGGCACATCGCCCTCGGACACTTCAAGCAACGGCTGGTGGCGGGAGAAATCGGCTCATCCACCATGCCGCATAAAGTGAATCCGATTGATTTCGAAAACGCCGAAGGCAACCTCGGCATCGCCAATGCCTTGATGACCCACCTCGCGCAAAAATTGCCGATTAGCCGCTGGCAGCGCGATTTGACCGATTCGACCGTGCTGCGCACCCTCGGCGTGGGCTTGGCGCACGGGCTGATCGCCTACCGCTCTCTGCTGAAGGGTTTGAGCAAGCTGGAAGTGGATGAAGGCAAACTGCGCGCCGAGCTCGATCAGCACTGGGTGATTCTGGGCGAAGCCATTCAAACCGTGATGCGCCGCTACGGCATGGAAAACCCCTACGAGCGGCTGAAAGAACTGACCCGAGGGCAAACCGTGGACGCCGCCGCCATGCGCGCCTTTATCGACAGCCTCGATGCCCTACCGGTCGAGGTGCGGGAGCGGCTGAACGCGATGACGCCCGCCGACTACATCGGCAATGCGGCGGTCATGGCGCAGCGGATCTAG
>DYMR01000045.1:8592-12012 GCA_020721485.1 Halothiobacillus neapolitanus
ATTGGATCGAGCACCTCAAAACGCACCCTCTGCCGGTGCGCGGCGAGGTGCATCGGCGGTTGGTGGAAATAATCCGGCGGGATGACATCGACTTCAGCGAGCTGACCGGTTGGCTGCGTCGTGACCCCGCCGCCGCAGGGTTTGTGATGGGTGCCGCCGCCCGTGCGCAACGCGCCAAAAACCGCGATGCGCCGCACAATCTCGATCATGCGCTGTCGCTGCTCGGCGGCAGTTGGATTCGCCAAAATCTCCCCAGCCTGCCGACGCTCGAAGACACCCTCGTCGATGCCGAGCAACGCGCCGGCTATCTCACCGCCGTCGCCCGCAGCCTGCATGCCGCGCGGCATGCTGAAAGTTGGCTGGTGGAACTGCGCGATACCAGTTACGAAGTGGTGGTGGTCGCCACCCTGCTGCACAATTTTCTTGAACTGGCGCTCTGGCGGGATGCGCCCGAATTGATCCGCGCGGCTCTGCGCGCCGTGCAAGACCGCAGCCAGCCGACTTTGGGACACGCCATTTCCGCCGCGCTGCAAGCGCAGGGCATCGAGCTGAAAGCGTTTGAACAGGCGGTGAACGCGCATTACTACCTGCCCGCGCAACTGTTCGCCGATGAAGCCGCCACGCCGATTCTCGCCCGCCAGCATCAAACCATCGTGCTGCTGGCGCGCCGCCTCGCTTTTTTTGCCGAAACGGGGTGGTATCACCCGGAAATTTTGGCGACGCAGCAGGAGGTTTCCGCCCTGCTCAAGCGCGACTGCCCCGCGACCGATCAACTGATTCATCAAACCGCCGTGCAAACCGCCCGCGAGTTTGAGGTGATGGGGTTTTACAGCCCCGCCGCGCTGTTGATCGACACCGCGCCGGGCAGCCATTGGCCGTATCCCGCCGGCTACGGCGTTGCGCCCGCGCGGCTGCCCGCCGCCCTGCTGGGGCTATCGGCGCGCTGCGCCAAAGTGCGCGGGCAAGCCGGTGGCGTGCTCAAAGCCTTGCTGAGTACGATCATCGAAAATCTGCAACGCACCGAGCTGCTGGTGTTCAGCCGCGCGGTGGCGCCCAATCAATTGTCGTTGAGCGTCAACAAGCACGTGGCGGCTTCGGCAGGATCGCTGACTGAATCGCTGGCAGAGTCACTCGATTTAGCCACCAATCCCTTGATCGAACGGCTGCTGCACGGCAACAAGGCGCTGGCCGTGCAGGCCGATAACCGCGCCACTTTGAATCGCCTGCTGGATGCGAACGGCCAGGCCGTCATCGCCCGCGATTGTTTGATTTTGACGCTCCACCGGCAAACGCAGCCGTTTGCGCTGATCGTGGTGGACATCGTGCAGGCGTCGGACATCGACACGCTGCGCGACCTCTTCACCGCATTCCAAGCCTATTGGCCGGACTGATCGACCGCCTCCTCCGATGACGATGCTGCCGCCGATTGCGCCAATGCCCACTCGATGTGCCGATCCAGCGCCGGGCTAATCGCCCCCAAACGGGCAGATAATGCCGCCCGCGCCGATGCCTCTTGCGGCGACACCGCCAACCAATTCCCCAGCGCCACCGCCACATTGCGCAGCCAGCGATGCCAGCCAATGCGGCGAATCGCCATGCCTTCGGTGCGCTGCAAAAAAGTCGCCTCGTCCCACAAAAACAGCTCAATCAACCCCGGCGCATCCAAGCCGTGTCGCGCGCGAAAATCGGCATCGGCCACCGTTTTGGCAAAACGATTCCACGGACAAACCAACTGGCAATCATCACAGCCGTAAATCCGGTTCCCCATCGCGCGGCGCAATGCTTCCGGAATATCGTCATCGGTTTCGATGGTGAGGTACGAAATACAGCGGCGCGCATCGACAACGCCATCGGCCACAATCGCGCGCGTCGGGCAAATTGCCATACAGGCCGTGCAAGAACCACAGTGCGGCGTGACCGGCGCATCCACCGGCAAATCAAAATCGACAAATAATTCGCCCAGAAAAAACCAAGAGCCGGCCTCTCGATTCAATACCAGCGAGTGCTTGCCCTTCCAGCCCAACCCGGATTTTTCTGCCAAACCGGTTTCATACACCGGCGCCGAATCGACGAACACGCGGTAGCCAAACGCGCCCACCCGCGCGGTGATGCGCTCCGCCAGCTTTTGCAACTGGCCGCGCAACACCTTGTGATAATCCCGCCCGAGCGCGTACCGCGACACATAGCCCAAGGAGGGATCGCCCAGCACTCGCGCAGGACCCGCGACATCTGCCGGCAGATAGTTTTTGCGCACGGTGATGACCCGGCGCGTGCCCGGCACCAATTCCGCAGGGCGAAACCGCTTCAAACCATGCGCGGCGAGGTAGCCCATCGAGCCATGAAAGCCCTGCGCCAACCAGTCGGAAAATCCGGCTTCATAAGCGGATAAATCCGTGTCCGTGACGGCTAAGGCATCGAACCCCAGCTCCCGCGCCCAATCCCGCAGGGTTTCGACAAAGGCTGCATCGAAGGCCAGATCAAGAGCCTCATTCAAAACCGGATCAACCGCTGGGGGCGAATCCATCCTGCCAAACGCTTACAGGCGCTCGGCCAACAACATGCCGCCCCGCGCAGCGGCCAAGCACAGCACGACGGTGCCCACGACATACAACCCCGCGAGCAGCCATTGGTTGCGCTCCAGCAAAGTCAAAGAATCAATCGAAAAAGTAGACATCGTGGTGAATGCACCGAGGAATCCGGTCAAAATCGCAATGCGATATTCCGGCGCCCATTGCAATTTGAGCGTCAACCACACCCCGAGAAACCCCATCAAGGCCGAACCCAACACATTCACCGCGAAGGTGCCGTAGGGAAAGCCCCGGCTGAACCAATGATGGACGGCGTTAATCATCCCGAACCGCGCCATGGCGCCGAAAGCACCCGCCAGCGCAATCAATAAATACACCCGCATGTATCATCCTCTTCAGAAATCGCGCGACCGCCGCGCGTTGAGCACCATGACCGTCATCCGACGATCACCCATAAACGAACCATGATGAAAGAACCGCCGTGGAAAAACCATAGCAAAGCAATCATTGAGAACGAACACCAATTCAGCCCCAACCCCTTCAGCCCCAACCCCTTCAAAGCGCCCGCATGAATTCCACCGAACCGCAATCTTGGCATCTGTTCTGTCGCGTGATCGACAACTACGGCGACATCGGCGTGAGTTGGCGGCTGGCCACCCAGTTGCAGGCTCAACTCGCGACGCGGCGGGCAGGCGCTGGCGCACAAATTACCCTCATCGTCGATGACCTGACCGCGTGGCGCGCGTTGGTGGGCGAAACCCCATCCTCGGACATTTCAACCCCAGACACTTCAGTCACCGGCATTCAAGTCATACCGTGGCAAGAGCCGTTCCCGCCCCCCGCCGACTGCGTAATCGAAACCTTCGGCTGCGCCCTGCCGGAAGCCTACCGC
>DYMR01000046.1:0-7987 GCA_020721485.1 Halothiobacillus neapolitanus
TCTCAACGATCTCAACGATCTCAACGATCTCAACGATCTCAACGATCTCAATTTGCTCAGGCTCTGGCTCAAGCTCAGGCCGAAACCCTTCCCTTCATCACACCGAGTCCGTTTAATTTCAAAACGACAACCACCGACGCGGCGCCTTCGGCGGCACACGCCACAGCGCCAACGCAATGTTGTCGCCCGCCGCACCGCCGCGCCGCGCCGCTTGGCGCACCCACAAATTCGCCGCAAATTGCAAATCCGCCGAGCCGAGGATGTGGCTCATTTCTCGCGGGCGAATCTGATCCCAAAACCCATCCGTACACAGCAAAAACGCCATGTCCTCCGTCAAGCGGGTTTCGCCAAAAGTGGGCTGCACCGTCGGCATGCCCAGCACCTGAAGCACGCGATTGCGCTCAGGATGGCGGTCGCGCTCTTCCTCGGTGATTTTGCCGAAATCCACCAACCGTTGAACCAACGAGTGATCCCGACTTTGGTGAAACAGATTCCCACCCCGAAAACCATACAAGCGGCTGTCGCCCACATGCACCCAGTAGGCGCGTTCCGAATCGGTGAGCAAGGCCACGAGGGTGCTGAACCCCGATTCCTGCCCCGCCACCTGACTGCGCCGAACGGCCTGATTCGCCACCTGACAAAAATGTTCTAAAAACGCCCGCCCCTCGGGGAAACGCGGTAACGCCGACGGAAACAGGGCATGGGCAGTGTCCACGATGGTGCGCGCGGCTTCCGCCCCGCCCTGATGCCCGCCCACGCCGTCCGCCACCACCAAAAATTGATGTTTGTTATTGGCCGAACTCAAGCAAATGCACTGATCTTGCTGAGTTTTTCGACCGCCAATATGCCGATCCGCCCCCATAAAGGCAGCCGTACCCGTCGCCGGGGCGGGGGGAGTATCAAGCAGGGTGGGTGGGGCAGACATGGGGCGGGCATCCTTGCAATAGGCGCACTACTGGCGCTGCGCTCATTCTATGTCACAATGCCAAGGTTTCGGCAATGATGCCAACCCATTGAATTTTATCTTATTGTTCATTAGGGATATTAATCCGCCGCTCGCCGGTCGGATTTTTCACAGAATACTGTGTCACGGAGCGACCCACCATGCTGACCCACTGGCGAATTGGCACCAAACTCACCGCATTTTTGCTGCTGGCGTTTTTGGTCAGCATCGCGCTCTCCGGCTATTTTCTGTCGCGCGTCACACATCAAAAAGCCGAATCGGAAATCGAAACCCGAGCGGAAATGCTCACCAACATGATGAATGCGGTGCGCGGGTACACCAGCAAACAAGTCACACCGAAACTGGCGGCGGAGTTATTCACCCAGCCGCAGTTCATCCCCGAAACCGTGCCCGCCTTCTCCGCCCGCACCGTGTTCGACACCTTCCGTCAAGATCCGCAATTCGCGGAATATCGCTACAAAGAAGCCACCCTCAACCCCACCAGCCCGAAAGATCAGGCGGATGCGTTTGAATCCGGCCTGGTCGCCCAATTTCGCGCCGACCCCACCCTGAAGGTGCTCTCCGGCTTTCGCCAAGACCAAGGCCGCACGCTGTTTTACACCGCCCGCCCGCTGAGCGTGACGCAAGCCAGTTGCCTGCAATGCCATTCCACGCCGGATGCCGCGCCCAAAAGCCTGATCGCCACCTATGGCCGCGACCACGGCTTCGGCTGGAAGCTCGGGGAAATCGTCGCGGCGCAAACGATTTATGTACCCTCCGATGAAGTGTTTGCGCAAAGTCGGCAATACCTGCTGTGGGCGATGGGGATTTTCTTCGGCGTGTTTGCATTCGGCACCCTGCTGCTGAGTTGGCAAATTCGCCGCACCGTGGTGCGCCCCATTCAAACCCTCAGCCATGCCGCGCATGCCGTGGGCGAAGGCGAGGCAACCGCCGCGCAATTGGCGATTTTCGAACAGCCCGCCATGCGGGAACTGGCGGAACGGGGCGACGAAGCCGGCGAGCTGGCACGCAGTTTCCGCATCATGGCGCACGAAGTGGCCGAGCGTGAATCCGACCTGAGCGACAAAGTCGCCGTGCGCACCCGACAAATCGAAGAACTGCTCGCCGAAGCCCGTGCCGCGCGCCAAGAAGCCGAAGACGCCAACCAAACCAAGAGCCAATTCGTGGCCAACATGAGCCACGAACTGCGCACGCCGCTCAATGCCATCATCGGTTACAGCGAAATTTTGCTGGAAGAAACCGCCGACGATGGCAACGGCCAATACGGCGACGACCTCAGCCGCATCCTCAACAGTGGTCGGCATTTGCTGTCGCTGGTGAACGACATCCTCGACATTTCCCGCATCGAAGCCGGAAAAATGGCGCTATACCTCGAACCGTTCGGCCTGTGCAAAGAAGTGCAAAGCGTGATCGACACCGCGCGGCCGCTGATCGAGAAAAATCGCAATCAACTGCATTTCGAGTGCCCCGCTGACCTCGGCGAGATGCGCGGCGACCTCACCAAATTCCGGCAAATTTTGCTGAACTTGCTCAGCAATGCCGCCAAATTCACGCAAAACGGCACGCTCACCATCACCCTCGCGCGACGGGATGCGGCAGGGTTCGACATCACCCTCACCGACAGCGGCATCGGCATGACCGAAGAACAGCTTGGCCGCTTGTTCCAAGTGTTCAGCCAAGCCGATGCCTCCACCACCCGCAAATACGGCGGCTCCGGGCTGGGCTTGGCCATTTCGCGGCATTTTGCCCGCATGATGGGCGGCGACATCATCGCCACCAGCACGCCGGGACAAGGCAGTCGGTTCGCCGTGAATCTGCCCTTCATCGTGCAGGACGAGGCAGAGCCCGCACACGCCACGCCCGTGGCCGAGCCGGTTGCCGCCCCCGGCGAAACCTTGTTGGTGATTGACGACGACCCCGCCGTTCACGACCTCCTCCGCCGCCACCTGTCCCGTGCGGGCTACCGCGTCATTAC
The DNA here is from genome assembly GCA_020721485.1 of Halothiobacillus neapolitanus. Classification (GTDB taxonomy): domain Bacteria; phylum Pseudomonadota; class Gammaproteobacteria; order Halothiobacillales; family Halothiobacillaceae; genus Halothiobacillus; species Halothiobacillus neapolitanus_B. The sequence goes on from DYMR01000046.1 coordinate 2,940, forward strand.
CGCGAAAAGCGGCGCCGAAGGCTTGGCATTGGCGCGCAACGAGCGCCCGGATTTCATCACGCTCGACATCATGATGCCGGGCATTGACGGCTGGCAGGTGCTCACCGAGCTGAAGGCCGACCCGTTGCTCAAAGACATCCCCGTATTCGTGCTGACCATGACCAACGACAAGGGCCTGGGCTTTGCCTTGGGCGCCGCGCAATTTTTGACCAAACCCATCAACCGCGATGCCCTGCTCAAGCTGCTGCATCAATACACCCGCCACCCGCATGCCTGCCGCGTGCTGATCATCGACGATGACGAAAACAACCGCGCCCTGATGCGGCGCGTGCTGGATGCCGAAGGCACCCAAGTTGCGGAAGCTGTCGATGGCCAAGCCGGCCTGAGCTGGCTCGCGCAGCACCCCGCGCCGGATTTGATCTTGCTGGATTTAATGATGCCGATCATGGATGGCTTTGAATTCATCGACGCCCTGCGCCAGCAACCGCAATACGCGCAATTGCCCGTCGTGGTGCTAACGGCCAAAACGCTCACCGCCGAAGATCATCAGCGGCTCACGCAGCGGGTCGATCACATCATCGAACGCAACGGCGAAAGCGAAGAACTCATCATCGCCCGACTACATGCTCAACTGTGTGCGCACCGGCCATCGCCCGAGACCGGCGGCGCGGAGAACGCCTCATGACCACCTTACTCTTGGTCGAAGACAACGAAATGAACCGCGACATGCTCAGTCGGCGGCTGGAAAAACGCGGCTTTACCGTGCGCCTCGCCGTTGATGGCGCCGAAGGCGTCGCACTGGCGCAGCAAACCCTGCCCGATCTCATCCTGATGGACATGAGCCTGCCCATTCTCGATGGCTGGGAAGCCACCAAAGCCCTGCGCGCCGATCCCGTCACCCAACACATTCCGGTCATCGCCCTCACCGCCCACGCGATGGATGGCGAGCGCAGCCGCGCGCTGGAAGCCGGTTGCGATGATTTCGATACCAAACCCGTCGATTTACCCCGGCTACTCGAAAAAATCGAGCACCTGCTGGCCGGCAAGGGGGCTGCATGAACGCCAAACACACCTGCAATGCGCACATTCGGCACGATTTGCGCACCCCGCTCAATCACCTGATTGGCTACACCGAAATGCTCCAAGAGGAGCTACCCAGCGCCTGCGCCAGCTTGCTGGATGACCGGCTCACCCGGCTCTTGGCCGACGCGCACCGCCTGCTCGAAACCATCAACCGCCCCACCCCGTTGCCGGTGGGTCACTTCGATGCCCTATTCCCCGACTGGCGCGAAAAAATGGCGCTGATCGAAATGGATTTTCAAGCGCTGTCCGGCACCATCGACCAACACTGGCAAGACGCCTGCCCCGACATTGAAAAAATCCGCACCGCCATCGGCCACCTGCGCAGCCTGCTGGAGAACCTCAGCGCCCGCCCGTCGGTCGATTTAGGCGAAACCGAAACCGCCACGCGGCAGGGCAGCAGTAGCAGTGCCCCGCTGGCCGACGGCCACCTGCTCATCATCGACGACCGCACCGAAAACCTCGAACTGATGCAGCGGCGCCTGATGAAAGAAGGCTACCGCGTCACCCTCGCCAGCACCGGCCAAGAAGCGCTCGATCGGCTCGAAACCGACACCTTCGATGTCATCATGCTCGATTGGCTCATGCCGGACATGAGCGGCTCGGAAGTCCTCGCCAAAATTCGCAGCAAATTTTCACAGCACGAATTACCGGTCATCGTCGTCACCGCGCGCCATGGCTCCGACATGATCGTCGATGCCCTCACCCAAGGCGCGAACGACTACCTCGCCAAACCGCTGGATTTTCCCGAAGCACGGGCGCGGCTCGCCACCCAAGTGTATCTGCGCAAAGTGACCCAACAACTGGCCGAAGCCAACCGCCAGCTCAAACAGTTTTCCTACATCGACGGCCTCACCGCCATCGCCAATCGCCGAAAATTCGACGAATACCTGCTCGCCACCTGGCGCCGCGCGCAACAAGAAGGCGCACCAGTGTCCCTGATCCTGCTCGATGTCGATTTCTTCAAGCGCTACAACGACAGCCTTGGTCACGAAGCGGGCGATCAGGCGCTCACCCGCGTCGCCAAAGCCGTCAGCACCGGATTGTTTCGCGTCAAGGATTTGGCCGCCCGCTACGGTGGCGAAGAATTTGCCGTCATCCTGCCGGAAACCGCGCTGGAAGACGCCCTGCGCGTGGCCGAACGCCTGCGCGAAAACATCCAATGCCTCAATTTACCGCATCCGGCAGGCACCGAGGCCGGTGTCGTCACCGCCAGCTTGGGCGTCGGCGAATGGCGCCCTACCGCCTTCTGCGAACCCAGCGCCCTCATCAGCCTCGCCGACAAAGGGTTGTATCAAGCCAAAACCGCAGGCCGCAATCGCGTGGGCACCTTGGGCGGAAATATCCTCAGCTAACAATCCCAAGCGGTTGCCCCAGAATAAAAAACGCCCCGAATGGGGCGTTTTTCTGTTCGAGCAGAGGCCAATCCGCCGGGGATAATCAGCTCGCCAAGCCCTGCCGAATCGCTTTCAGCATGGCATGCGTCACCTTCGGGTTCGCCGCGATGAGGTTGCCCGAGCGCATGAATTCATCGCCCCCCATAAAATCCACCACCACGCCGCCCGCTTCACGAATGAGCAGAACTCCGGCGGCCATGTCCCAGGGATTCAGCCCGAATTCCCAGAAACCATCCAACCGCCCCGCCGCCACATAGGCCAAATCCAGGGCGGCAGAACCGGCACGGCGCACACCCGCCGTGGGGCCGTGCAGGGCACGGAAAGTTTTGAGATACGCTTCGACATCCTGCTCCGGGCGAAACGGAAAACCCGTACCAAGCAGCGCGCCTTCCAGCGAACGCAAGCCCGCCACCCGAATGCGTTTGTTATTCAAAAACGCACCGCCGCCGCGCTCGGCGGTGAACAGCTCTTGATTGACGGGGTTGTACACCACGCCCACCTCCAGCCGCCCGTGATGCTCCAAGGCAATGGACACCGCGTATTGCGGAAAGCCGTGCAGGAAATTCGTGGTGCCGTCGAGCGGGTCGATGATCCAGCGATAATCGCTGTCTGCCGTGCCCGAATCGCCGGATTCCTCACCCAAAAAATGGTGATCGGGATACGCGCGCCGCAGCACATCCAAAATGGCGTGCTCGGCCTGATGATCGACCTCGCTGACGAAATCGTTGCGCTGTTTGGCTTCGATGGTTAAATCGCCGATGTGATCGGTGGCGCGGGCGATGATGTTGCCGGCAGCACGCGCAGCGCGTACCGCCATGGTGAGCATGGGATGGGGCATAATATCGAGTAACTAACAAATTCGACGAAAAACAAGGGATTCGCCAGTATATCGCGTTCCCCCGCACTGCCTGAGGAATTTCTTGCGTGAATGATGCCCCACCGCCCGTTTCGGATCTGATCGAGATCATTCTCACGGGCACTTCTCACCCCGGCAACCTGGGCGCGGTGGCGCGCGCCATGAAGAACATGGGGCTGCACCGGCTGACCTTGGCCGGCGCACGCACGGCCATTAACGACGAAGCCCTCGCCACCGCCAAACACGCGGCCGATGTGCTGCATCAGGCGCGGCACGCCGCTGATTTACCGACGGCACTCGCCAACGCCCGCTGGGTTTTCGCCACCACCGCCCGGCCACGCGCCATCCACCTGCCGGTGCTCAGCGCCCGCGCGGCGGCGGCGCAGATTCAGGCCCTCACTTCCGACACGCGCACCCCGGTTGCCCTCGTGTTTGGCGCCGAGCGCACCGGGCTCACGAACGAAGACTTGTCTTGGTGCCACACGATCATCGAGATTCCCGCCCATCCGGCCTACCCCGTGCTCAATCTCGCCCAAGCGGTGCAAATCCTTGCGTATGAACTGTGGCTCGCTCGGGCAGAAGTCGAATCGCCCCGCGCGACCGCCGCCACCGAACCACCCGCCACGCTGCACGAATGGCAGGGCTTTGAACAGCGCCTGACCCGCTTGCTCGATCAGGCCGGATTTTTTCAGCGCAATGGGGAAGACCCCGCCCTCACCCGCGAACGACTCACCGAAAAACTCCGCATCGCCTGCCATCGCGCGGGCTGGTCAGACACCGAGCTGGCCTTGATGCACGGCGTACTCACGGCGATTGCTCGCCCCATTGCGCCCCCCGCTTCTCGCGCCACCTCTCGCTCAACGGATACCCCATGAATTTTTGGCAACGCCTGCGCGAAGACATCGACAGCGTGTTCGACCGCGACCCGGCCGCGCGCAGCCGGTTTGAAATTTTACTCACCTACCCCGGCATTCATGCCGTGCTCTGGCATCGGCTCGCACATCGGCTGTGGCATTGGCGCATCAAACTGATTGCCCGCATGGTAGCGAATGCCAGCCGCTGGCTGACCGGCATCGAAATTCATCCGGCGGCACGCATTGGCCGCCGCCTGTTCATCGACCACGGCATGGGCGTCGTCATCGGTGAAACGGCTGAAATTGGCGACGACTGCACGCTCTACCACGGCGTCACCCTGGGCGGCACGCAATGGTCGTCCGGCAAGCGCCACCCCACCCTCGGCAACGGCGTGGTGGTGGGCGCGGGCGCAAAAGTGCTGGGGCCGATCACCCTGGGCGATGGCGCGCGCATCGGCAGCAACGCCGTGGTGCTCAAAGATGCCCCGGCAGGCGCCACCTTGGTCGGCATTCCCGCGCGGGTCGTCGGGCAAACCCTACCAATCAGCCCGCAGCAAGCGCGCATCGCGGAAAAACTCGGGTTCGATGCCTACGGCGTCGCGCGCGACATGCCCGACCCGGTAGCCGAGGTCATCGACCGGCTGCTCAGCCATGTGCAAGCGGGTGAAGAACGACTCGCCGAACTGCTCACCGTCGTCCGCGCCCTGCAAGCCGCCCACGGCACCCCGCCCGAACAGTGGGTGGGCGACCCGGACACCCATCTGCCGAGTTTGTCGGACTGCCAGCTTTCCCGCAGCAGCAGCCCGCCCTGCGCGCCCGCGCCACCGACCTCGGAATAACGCCCAGAGCCCAGAGCCCAGA
>DYMR01000046.1:8087-11980 GCA_020721485.1 Halothiobacillus neapolitanus
CCCAGAACGAATGCCCATCGAAAAACCGTCACGAGCTTGTTCGAGTGCAAGGAGCCGCGCAACGAACAACGAGACATATCAATAAGATAGGCGAGGCGTGAGAGAGCACGCGACGATGCAATCGGACAGCGCAGTAGGTTTTTCCAATCGCGATTAAAATTTCCCTTGAGGTCTGAAGGGTATTACCCAAGAATGCAACTCAACTAATCCCCACCGGTCGTATGTATCGGCATTGTTGAAGTTTCCACGAGGTAGGTATGCGCTTAACCACCAAAGGCCGGTACGCCGTGACGGCCATGCTTGATCTCTCGATTCATGATCGGGGCGAGCCGACCACGCTGGCGGACATCGCCGACCGGCAAGGCTTGTCCTTGTCGTATCTGGAGCAACTGTTCTCCCAGCTCCGGCGGGCGGGCTTGGTGAAAAGCGTGCGCGGCCCCGGCGGCGGTTATCAGCTCGCCAAAACCGCCGCAGACATCAGCATTGACGACATCATCGTCGCGGTGGATGAAGAAGTGGATGTCACCCGCTGCGGCGGCCTCGGCAACTGCCAGAACGGCCATAAATGCCTGGGGCACCACCTCTGGCAAGGGCTATCGCAACAAATCCGGGGTTTTTTGCAGGGGATTCACCTCGCAGATTTGGTACACCAACCGCAACTCATCGCCTTGGCCGATATCCAAGATCAGGATTTGGCGCGCAACCGCGCCGTGCTGGCCGCCAATCCGCTGCGGGGCGACGGTTTACGCCACAAATAGCCGCCAATCCCGCCTGCGACCCGCCCGCGCCCAATCATCGCAAGAACCCGCGTCGGCTCTGGCGCGCATGGCATGTTTGCAAGCGACACGGTACACTCTCGCCTCCTTAGAATTCTTCCCCTGCCTTTTCAATTTCGTTTCGAGGAGTTTTTCATGGCCGTTGAGCGCACCCTGTCGATCATCAAACCCGATGCCGTAGCCAAAAATGTGGTCGGTCAAATCATCAGCCGCTTTGAACAAGCCGGCTTGGCCGTCGTCGCCGGCCGCATGATGCAGCTTTCCCGCACCCAAGCCGAAGGCTTTTACGCCGTCCACCGTGAGCGCCCGTTCTTTGGCGAACTGGTGTCCTTCATGATTTCCGGCCCGGTGTTCGTGCAAGTGCTGGAAGGCGACAATGCCGTGGCAAAAAACCGCGACCTGATGGGCGCGACCGATCCGAAAAAAGCCGATCCGGGCACCATCCGTGCCGATTTTGCGGATTCCATCGACGCCAATGCCGTACACGGCTCCGATAGCGCCGACAATGCCAAAATCGAAATCGACTTCTTCTTCAAACCCGAAGAAGTCACCGTGCGCCGGTAACCCACCACTCCGGGGCAACCCATGACCACCACGCCCGAAGCGCCCATTCGTCGCCTAGACGATGACGACCGCATCAACCTGCTCGGCCTCACCGCCGAGCAACTGCGGGCGTGGGTGGTCGAACTCGGCGAAAAACCCTTTCGCGCCACCCAACTCCTGAAGTGGGTGCATCAACGGCGCGTGAGCGATTTCGACGAGATGACCGATTTGGCGCGCTCCCTGCGCGACAAACTCAAGGTGCTCGCCTGCATCCGTCCGCCCACCGTTCGCCTCGATCAAGTCTCGCGGGATGGCACCCGCAAGTTCCTGCTCGATTTGGCGGGCGGCGGTTCGGTCGAGATGGTCTACATCCCCGAGGATGACCGCGCGACCCTCTGCATTTCTTCACAGGTGGGCTGCGCGCTCGCCTGCACCTTTTGCTCCACCGGACGACAAGGCTTCAACCGCAATCTCAGCACCGCCGAAATCGTCGGCCAACTCTGGCTGGCTGAGCGGCTCACCGAACGCGAAGTGCATGTCAACCGGTCGATCAGCAATGTCGTGTTCATGGGCATGGGCGAACCCTTGCTCAACTTCGATGCGGTGATCGACGCCGCCACGCTGATGCTCGATGACAACGCCTACGGCCTCTCGCGCCGGCGCGTCACTATTTCCACCTCCGGCATCGTGCCGGCGATCGATCGACTGGCCGAACGGCTGCCCGTGGCGCTGGCCATCTCCCTGCATGCACCCACGGATGCGCTGCGGGACGAACTCGTGCCGATCAATCAAAAATACCCGCTGAACGCGCTCATGGCGGCCTGCGACCGGTACGCCACCGTCGTGCCCCATGGCGCCATCGTGTACGAATATGTCATGCTCGAAGGCAAGAACGATGGCTCCGAGCACGCGCAGGCGCTGATTGACCTGCTCGCCCCACGAAAAGAGGCGGTCAAGATCAATCTGATTCCGTTCAATCCGTTCCCCGAATCGGGGTATCAGCGCTCTTCGCGCAACCGGATCGAGCGGTTTCGCGCCCAGCTCAAAGCAGCGGGCATCAATACCGTGCCGCGCAAAACCCGGGGGGACGACATCGACGCCGCCTGCGGGCAGCTCGTCGGGCAGGTGGAAGACAAGGCTCGGCGGCAGGAACGCCTGACCGCCATGGGTTTGGTGAGGCAACATTCGACAACGGAGCGTGTGAAATGATTTTGGCCACTCGATATCGCCGCATCGGGCGCACTGCGCTGCCCCTCGCCCTGCTGCTGGCCAGCACCCTGCTCGCCGGTTGCGCGAACATGAACCGAACCCCGCCCGGCAACCTGAATGGTCTGCCGAATAACCCAACGGAAAATCAGCAAGCCGCGCAAATCAATACCGAATTGGCGGTGGGCTATTTCCGCGAAGGGCACATGGATGTCGCCGTCGAAAAAGCCAAGCGCGCCATTTATTACGACAACAATTTTGCACCCGCGCACCACGCCTACGCGCTGATTCTGGATCGCTTGGGCGAAACCCAAAAAGCCGGGGATGAATTCGCCCGCGCCTACGCGCTCGATTCGCACAACTCGGATTTGGACAACAACTACGCCACCTATTTGTGCGGGCAAAAGCAGTACGGCAAAGCGCAAGAATTGTTCCAGCGCGCCTACACCGACCCACTCTACAAAACCCCGGAATTTGCCTTGGCGAACTCCGGCGTGTGCTATGAATCGGCGCAAGACAACGCCCAAGCCATCACCCAATTCAACAGCGCCCTCGACCGCATGCCCGGCTACGGCCCCGCCTTATTGGGGCTAGCGCGCGTGCATTATGCCGAAGGCAAATTCGCCGCCGCCGCGCAAGACATGAAGCGCTACGAAACCAATAACCGGAACACGCCCGACACGCTCCAGCTCGCCATCCGCATCGACCGCGCCACCGGCGACCAGCAATCTCTGGCCAACCATGTCTTGATTCTCAAAGGCCGCTTCCCCGATTCCCCAGCCGCCAAATGGTTCGACAGCGGAGCAAAATAAATGAATGCAGAAAAACCGACCCCCGCGCAACCGCCCTTGGGGATTTCCCAACGGCAACCCAGCCCAGAAGCGGCGCGGCTCGAACCGACCTACAGCGGCGCTTCCAGCTTGGGTGCCATGTTGCGCGATGCGCGCCAAAAGCGCGGTCTATCGCCAGCCGATCTCGCGGGCAGCCTGAACCTCGACCTCGCCATTGTCGAAGCGATTGAAAGCAACCGCCTCGAAGACGCGCCCGAACCGCTCTACATTCGCGCGTACCTCAAACACTGGGGCAGCCTGATGAATGCCGACCCCGCCCCGTGGCTGGCCGCGCTGGATGCCCAAGCGGTGCCCGCCGCCAACCACCCACGGGTGAGCGCCCGCACCCCGGTCGATACCGTGCGGCAGCCGCGCGCCATGGGGGGGCGCCGTCGGGGCGGCTTCGCCCGCGCACTGTGGCGCTTGATTGTGGTCATCGTCCTGCTCGGCGCTGCCGTGGCCTTGCTCGCCTTGGCACTGCCCAGCTTCTGGCAAAAAGTCACCCAATGGCTGCCGGGGCACGAAACCGCGCCGGTCG
>DYMR01000047.1:0-9000 GCA_020721485.1 Halothiobacillus neapolitanus
CCACCGAATGCGGCAGCTTCGGGATTCACCTGAATCACCCCCGGCTGATGGCCGCGACGCGCGCTGAGGTGGCGGCGATGCAGGCGCAGGGCGGGCGGGTATCGGCGGCCTGCCACGATGCCGCCACGCTCGCCCGCGCCGAAGCGCTGGGCGTGGATGCCGTGCTGATTTCGCCGGTTTTGCCCACAGCGAGTCATCCGGGCGCGCCGGTGTTGGGCTGGGCGGGGTTTGCCGACTTGGCGCGCCGCACCGCCTTGCCGGTGTTCGGTTTGGGCGGGTTGGCGCCGTCAGATTTGCCGACCCTGCGGGCGCAGGGAGGCTACGGGGTGGCGGGGATTGGTGCGTTTTTCGAGCCGGATTTTCTCCAACAGCCTGTTAGTTAACAGGATGTTGGAAAAAGACTGCCCTGTTTTTTCAACAACCTGCTACTTGGGCCGAAAGCCCGAAGTAATCGGATAGCGCCGGTCGCGGCCAAACGCGCGACGGCTGATGCGGATGCCGGGCGGCGCCTGCCGTCGTTTGTACTCATTGAGCAGAATCAGCCGCACCATGCGGCGCACGGTGGCTTCATCCAGCCCGGCGGCCACCATGTCTTCGACCGATTGATCGTTTTCGACGAAGGCGGTGATGATCGCGTCGAGCACTTCGTAGGGCGGCAGCGAATCGGCATCGCGCTGGTTGTCGCGCAGTTCCGCCGAGGGCTCGCGGGTGATGACCCGTTCGGGAATCGGCGGGTGTTCGGTTTGGCGATGCGCGTTGCGCCAGCGGGCGAGCGCATACACCAGCGTTTTTGGCACATCTTTGATCGGCGCGAAGCCGCCCGCCATGTCGCCGTACAGCGTGGCGTAGCCGACGGCCATCTCGGATTTATTGCCGGTAGTCAGCAGCATGCGGTTGAATTTATTCGATAAAGCCATCAACAGCACGCCGCGAATCCGCGCTTGCAGGTTTTCTTCGGTCACATCCTGCGCCAAGCCCTGAAACAGATCGTGCAGGGTATCGGCAAAGCCGTTGAACAGCGGTTCGATCGGCAGGGTGTCGCAGCGCACGCCCAGTCGTTCGCATTGGGTGAGCGCGTCTTCCAGGCTCATGGGCGAGGTGTAGCGCGACGGCATGCGCACCGCCAACACTTGATCCGCGCCGAGCGCATCGACCGCCAAGGTGAGCACCAGCGCGGAATCAATTCCGCCCGATAAGCCCAGCACCACGCCGCCAAAGCCGTTTTTCGACACATAATCGCGAATGCCGGTGGTGAGCGCGGCGTATACCTCCGCCTCGCCGCTCGGCCAATCGCTGCCGCTGCCATGCGCCAGTACGCGGCCATCGGCGGCCACATCCAGCCAGCCCAGCCCTTCGGTGAAGGCGGGCAACGGGCAGAGCCGTTCCCCGGCTTGATTCAGCGCGAAGGAACGGCCATCGAACACCAACTCATCTTGCCCGCCCACGAGGTTCACATACACCAGCGGGCAGCCGGTTTCGGCCACGCGCGCCCGCACCACGGCGAGGCGGTCGTCGGTTTTGTGGCGATGATAGGGCGAGGCGTTCAGGCTGAGCAGCACGCGCGCACCGGCGTGCGCGGCGGCTTGCGCGGGCGCGGTTTCCCAGATGTCTTCGCACAGGGTGATGCCGAGCGCGACGCCCTGAACCGTGACGACGCAGGGCGCGCTGCCGGGTTGAAAGTAGCGTTTTTCATCGAAGACGCCGTAATTCGGCAGCGCCTGTTTTGCATAGCGGGCGATGACGCCGCCGCCGTGGATGACTAGGGCGGCGTTTTCCAGCAGGCCATCGTCGCGGCGCTGCGGCGCACCGAGGATGACGGTCATGTCCGGGGCGAACGCGGCAATGCGCTGGATTTGCGCGTGGCACTGCGCCAAAAAATCCGCGCGCAACAGCAAATCTTCCGGCGGATAGCCGGTGAGCGTGAGCTCGGGGAATACCACCACCTGCGCCTGAATTTCCTGCCGCACGCGGGCGAGGGTGTCGAGCACTCGGTCGGCATTGCCAACGCAGTCGCCCACTTGCGTGCTGATTTGCGCCAGCGCGATGCGCAGCGCGCCGGATTCCGGCGAAGGCGGCATCATGCGGACGGCGCGAGCAATTCGGCCATGGTGCGCCCCATGCGGGTCGGGTCGCGCACGATGGTGACGCCGGCGGCGGCGAGTGCTTGGAATTTGTCTTCCGCACTGCCGCGCCCGCCGGCAATCACCGCGCCGGCGTGCCCCATCCGCTTGCCCGTGGGCGCGGTGGCACCGGCAATGTAGGCCACCACCGGTTTGTTGAATTGATGCCGGATGAAGTCGGCGGCTTCTTCTTCCGCCTGCCCGCCGATTTCGCCCACCATGATGACGGCCTCGGTTTGCGGATCGTCGGCAAACAGTGCGAGGCAATCAATGAAATCCATGCCGTGAATCGGGTCGCCGCCGATGCCCACGCAGGTGCTTTGCCCCAAGCCCGCCGCCGTGGTTTGCGCCACCGCTTCGTAGGTGAGGGTGCCGGAGCGCGAGACGATGCCGATTTTGCCGGGGCGGTGAATCGCGCCGGGCATGATGCCGATTTTGCATTCGCCGGGGGTAATCAGGCCGGGGCAGTTCGGGCCGATCAGCCGCACATCCGGGTAGTCGGCTTCCAGCACGGCCTTCACATTCAGCATATCGAGCACCGGAATGCCTTCGGTGATGCAGGCAATCACCTCGATGCCCGCATCTGCCGCTTCCAGAATGGCATCGGCAGCAAACGGCGCGGGCACATAAATCATGCTGGCGTTGGCGTCGGTGGCTTCGACCGCATCATGCACGGTGTCGAACACCGGTCGATCCAAATGGGATTGCCCGCCCTTGCCGGGGGTAACGCCGCCGACGAAATTCGTGCCGTAGGCAATCGCCTGCTCGGAGTGAAAGGTGCCTTGTTTGCCGGTAAACCCCTGACAAATCACGCGGGTTTGACGATTGACGAGAATGCTCATGAAAATTCCTCAGGCGCGTGACAGCGCAACAACCCGCGCCGCCGCCGTGGCCAAATCGTGTTCGGCGACCAAATTCAGCCCCGATTCCGCCAGTAGCTGGCGGCCTTCGGCGGCATTGGTGCCTTCCAGCCGCACCACCGTGGGCAGGGACAGCCCGACTTCACGCGCCGCGCTGATGATGCCTTGGGCGATCAAATCGCAGCGCACGATGCCGCCAAAAATGTTCACCAAAATGGCGGTGACGCGCGGATTCGCCAAAATCAGCTTGAAGGCTGCCGCGACCTTTTCGGTGGAAGTGCCGCCGCCGACATCCAGGAAATTCGCCGGACTGCCGCCCGCCGATTGAATCAAATCCATCGTGGCCATGGCCAGCCCCGCGCCGTTGACCATGCAGGCAATGTCGCCGGTCAGCGAAATGTAATTCAGCCCGCTGGCCTGAGCGGCCACCTCGGTCGGGTCTTCCTGCGTCACATCTTTGGCGGCGAACAGCGCCTTTTGCCGGTACGCGGCATTGCCGTCGATGGCGATTTTCGCATCGACCGCGAGCAGGCTGCCCGCCTCAGTCACCGCCAAGGGGTTGATTTCGATCAAATCCGCATCGTGACGAATGAAGGCGTCATACAGCCCGCGCAGCAGGGCGGGGAGCTGCTTGAACGCCGCATCTTCCAGCCCGAGCGCGAAACCGATTTGCCGCGCCTGATGACCCATCAGCCCGACCGTGGGGTTCACGCTCAGCCGCATAATGGACTCGGGGTGATCGGCGGCGACTTGCTCGATGTCCATGCCGCCGTGGCGCGAGGCGATCAACACCACGCGCTGCGCGTGCCGATCCACCGTGAGCGCCACATACAATTCGCGGGCAATCGCGCTGGCCGGTTCGACCAACAGTTGATGCACCGGCAAGCCGGTGGGGCCGGTTTGATGTGTGACCAAGGTGCGCCCGATCAACTCGGCGGCGATGGCGCGCACCTCGTCGGGCGACTGCGCGACCCGCACACCGCCGGCTTTGCCGCGCGCACCGCTGTGGATTTGCGCCTTGATGACCCAGCGGCCATCGGCGCTGGCGGGGAGCTGATCGTCCGCCGCTTGAGCCGGGTGATTGATGACCAGCCCCGGCGCCACCGGGACATTAAAACCGGCCAACAGCGTTTTGGCCTGATGTTCGTGTAAGTTCATGGCACGCAGGTTTCGGACAATGACAAAAGGGGCTTATTGTGGCGCAGCCCCTTGAGGTTGTATAGCGCGACGGGGCGATTCCGGCGGTGTGTGGTTCGGTGCCTGGATTGGCGCCTGGTTTAATTTGTGGGGGCGTCAAAAATCGCCGAATTGCAGTTGGAGCGCGGTGAGGGCGACCAGCGGGGCGGTTTCGGTGCGCAGAATGCGCGGCCCGAAGGTGATCGGCTGAAACCCGGCGCGGGCGGCGGCGGCGAGTTCTTCCGCGCTGAAGCCGCCTTCCGGGCCGATCAAAATGGCAGCACTCGGCGGGCGGGACGCGGGCGCGGCGACGGGCGCCGTGGCCGGATGCAGCACCCAACGCAGGTCGGCGGTGACGCTGCCCAACGCGGTGTCGAGCGATTGAATCGGGTCGATGACCGGCAGGCGATTGCGTCCGCACTGTTCGCAGGCGCCGATGGCGATGTCGCGGTAGCGCTGTTGTCGCCGTTCGGCGCGTTCGCCGGCCAGTTCGACGACGCTGCGGTCGGTGGCGATGGGGCTGATGCGCTGCACGCCGAGTTCGACCGCTTTTTGCACCACCCAGTCCATTTTTTCGCCCTTGCCGAGGGCTTGCAGCAGGTGAATGTGCAGGGGCGATTCGGCGCTGCGGGCGGTGCAGTGTTGCACGATGAGCTGGCCGCTGCGTTTGTCGAGCCGCAACACGGCATCGGCTTCTTGATCTTGCCCGTTGAACACGCGCACGCTGAAGCCATCGCGCAGGCGCAGCACGGTTTTCAGGTAGTTGAAGCGCTCATCGGGCAGGGCGAGGACGGCGCCGGCGTGCAGCGGGGTGTCGAGATAAATGCGGGGAATGCGCATGGTCAATCGGCCGTGGCGGCATCGACCGCTGCCCGAGTGACTTGCACCAGCAGCGCCCATTCCGCGTCGTTTAAGGTGTAGGGCGGCATCCAGTACAGCGTGTCGCCCAGGGGGCGCAGCAGCACTTCGTGGTCGAGTGCGAAGCGGTAGGCGCGCTGGCCGCGCTGTTCGGCGCGCGGGTAGGGCTGGCCGTGGGCATCGGTTAAATCCATCGCCACGATCATGCCGCTGCGGCGCACGCGCGACAGGTTCGGGTGGGCGCGAAACGGTGCGAGCCATTCGTCGATTTGGCTCATACGGGCGCGGTTGCGGGCGAGCACATCGTGCGTGTCGAAAATCGCCAGGCTGGCCAGCGCGGCGGTGCAGGCGAGCGGGTTGCCGGTGTAGCTGTGCGAGTGCAAAAACGCCCGCCGCGCCGGGGCATCGACATAAAACGCTTGGTAGATGGCTTCGGTGCTGAGCACGGCGGATAGCGGTAAATAGCCGCCGGTAATGCCTTTGGATAGGCACAAAATATCCGGCGTGATGTCGGCCTGTTCGCAGGCGAATAGCGTGCCGGTGCGGCCAAAGCCGACGGCGATTTCATCGGCAATCAAATGCACGGCAAATTCATCGCAGAGCGCGCGCAGGCCGGTTAAATACGCCGGTTCGTGCATTTTCATGCCCGCCGCGCATTGCACCAGCGGTTCGACAATGACCGCGCAGGTTTCGGCGGCCACCTGTTCGAGCAGCGCGCGCATGCCCGCCAAGGCGCGGGCGGTCACGGCGGCGCAGGATTCCCCCGCTGCGGCCTGTTGGCAATCGGGCGCGGGGGCGATGAACGCGGGCTGAATCAGCGGCGCGTAGGTGTGCGTGAAAATCGGAATATCTCCGACGCCGAGCGCGCCCAGCGTTTCGCCGTGGTAGCTGTTTGCCAGGGCGATGAAGCGGGTTTTACCGCGCTGTCCTTGGTTCTGCCAAAAATGGAAGCTCATTTTCAGCGCCACTTCGATGCCGGAAGAGCCGTTATCGGCGTAAAACACCCGCGTCAGGCCGTGCGGCGTGCGCGCGATGAGTTGTTCGGATAATTCGATGACCGGCTGATGGGTAAAGCCCGCCAACATCACATGCTCCAGCGTATCGAGCTGGGTTTTGATCCGCTCATTGATGAGCGGGTTGGCGTGGCCGAACAGGTTGACCCACCACGAGCCAATCGCATCCAGATACCGCCGCCCGTCGAAGTCATACAGCCAACTGCCTTGCCCGCGCGCGATGGGAATCGGCGGGAAGGTTTCATGGGTTTTCATCTGCGTGCAGGGGTGCCACAGGGCGCCGAGATCGCGGGCAATCCAGTCCTGATGGGCAGAGGCGGGATGGCTGGGCGTGGAATGGGCGGACATAGGGAATCAGGACGCGTCGGGTTGGAAAAAGCGCAGCACTTCGGCTTCGTGCGGGGTGCGGCGCATCGGCGGCAGGGCGTCGAGGATTTGCCGTCCGTAGCCGGTGGTTTGCAGGCGCGGATCGCACAGCACCAGCACCCCCCGATCCGTCACATCGCGGATCAGCCGACCCACGCCCTGTTTGAAGGTGATGATGGCTTCGGGAATGCTCATCACCGCGAAGGGCTGGTGTCCGGCCTCTTTGATTTGCGCTTCACGGGCGCGGCGCACCGGGTCATCCGGCGGGGCAAAGGGGATGCGGTCAATCACGACGACGCTCAGCGCTTCGCCGCGCACATCCACCCCTTCCCAAAAACTTTGCGTGCCGAGTAACACGCCGTTGCCGCTGCTGCGGAATTTTTCCAGCAGTTCCGCCTTGGCGCCTTCGCCCTGAATGAACAGCGGAAACGGCAATTTGCCGCGCAAAATCTCGGCGGCCTTTTTCAGCTCGCGGTGGGTGGTGAACAGCAAAAACGCGCGCCCTTGACTGGCTTTGAGCACCGGAAAGACCTTGCGCAGAATTTTGAGGGTGAACTCGGGATCGGTTTTGGGGTCCGGCAGATTCGTCGGCAAATACATCAAGGCTTGCTGCGGATAATCGAACGGCGAGGGCGTTTGTTCGCACTGCGCCACGCCTAAATTCAGCCGACGGGTGAAGTGCGAAAAATCTTGCCCGGCGGCGAGCGTGGCGGAGGTGAAGACCCAGGCGCGCGGGGTGCCTTCCACCACTTCGCTGAAGGTTTTGCCCGCATCCATCGGGGTGGTGTGCAAGGTGAACGACTTTTCCCGCCGCTCGACCCAGCGCACGACGGGATCGGTCGCCGCATCGGCGGACGGCGTACTGTCGAGGTAGGCCGCCAATTGTTGGCGCATTTCCTTCGCGCGCTCAAAGCAGCTTTTCAGCCCCGGCCCGCGTTCGGCAGCGTGCTCCAGCAGGGTGGAAAATTCGGTCAGGCGGGTTTTCAGTGCGTCAAATGCGCGGCGAATGGCCGGCTCCTGCGCGATTTCTTCCCAGGCCACTCGATCCGAACGGGCGCTGCTCAAGGCGCTTTGGCAGGGCGGAAGGGCGGCATCCAGCGCGGCACCGGCGGTGAGCAGGTCCGTCATGTCGATGGCTTCGGTCTGTTGCTCGCGCTGAGTATCGCGCAATAAATCAATCACTTGCCCGCTGCTGATGGCGCTGCCGAAAAATTGGCTGGCGATGTCCGGCAGTTGGTGGGCTTCGTCCAGCACAATCACATCGGCGGCAGGCAGGAGTTCGGCAAACCCGTTCTGGCGAATGGCGATGTCGGCGCAGAGCAAGTGGTGGTTGATGACGACCAATTCCGCCTCGTGCGCCGCTTCGCGGGCTTTGGCCACAAAGCATTCGTCGAGCATCGGGCAGTCTTTGCCGAGGCAGTTCTCGTTGGTGGAAGTCACCAGCGGCCAAATGCCGTGGTCTTCGGGCACCGTGGTCAGGCGGGTGATGTCGCCGTCGCGCGTGCGGGTCGCCCAATGTTTGATGGCGTGCAGCGCCTGCACCCAATCGGGCGATTTGAGCCGCCCTTCATGCAGCGTGCTTTCCAGCCGATAGGGGCAAAGATAATTCGCCCGCCCTTTAAGCAATGCCGTGCGCGGCGTGGCACCCATCAGCCGCGCCAGCGTGGGCAAATCGCGGTTGAAAAGCTGATCTTGCAGATGCTTGGTGCCGGTCGAAATCAGGGCTTTTTTGCCCGACAGCAGCACCGGCGCGAGGTAGCCGAAGGTTTTGCCGACGCCGGTGCCCGCTTCGATCACGACGGTGCGTTGGTCGTTGATGGCGGCACGGATGGTGCGCGCCATTTGCATTTGCCCTGGGCGCGGTTGGTAGCCCTCGAAGGCGGCGGCGAGCGCGCCGTCTTCACCAAACACCGCCTCTAAATGGGCGGCGGTGGGCTGGCTCATGGCTTAGCCCCGCGTTTGGCCGGGCACAAACCCGGCTTTGCGGCGTGCTTCGGCGGCACCGGCGGCGTTGCCTTGCGCGTTGCGTGCGGCGGCCACGGTCATCCAGGCTTGCTGAAGTTCCGAGTTGGTTTGGGCGTATTGCACCGCGCGCAGGCCGAATTGCTCGGCGGCGGCGGGTTGGTTTTGCTTCAAGCGCAGTTTGGCGAAATCGAGCCACAACCGGCTGTTGTTCGCCTGAATTTGCACCGCCCGTTCGAGGGTCGAATCCGCGCCACCCAAATCCCCGGATTGCGTCTGCGCTTCCGCCCGCACCACCAGCGCGGTGACGGCCGGGGCGGACGCCGTGGGCGCCGGCGCGGTATCCGGCAAGGGCGCTTCGGTCGGTGCGGGAATGTTCTGCTCCTGCAAGCCGGGGATAATCAAGGGCTTGGCTTGCACGGCGGGCGGAATCGGCGGCTGCGTGATGATGATCGGCTGGTTCATCACCGGCGGTCGCGGCGGCGCGCTGGCGCAACCGGCCAGCAGGGTGAGGGCGGTCGCGGTCAGGGTCAGTCGGAACAGTGGGTTCGGGTTCATAGGGGCTCGTTTTGATCGTTATCGAAAGAAATTTAACAGCGGATTCAGCGGGTTGCCGGAATCGTTGGCGGGCTGACCAGGGGATGG
>DYMR01000047.1:9100-11833 GCA_020721485.1 Halothiobacillus neapolitanus
CGGCGGTTCATAGCCGCTGACAAACGGCATCAGAATGCCGGGGCAGCTATTCGGCACACGCTGCTGCGTGGCGACATCGACCCGTGCGAAGTTGATGCCACGCGGCGGCGTCATATCGCGCGGTTGGTTGTACAGCGGTTTGAATGCCGCCGCCCAGACGGGCAGGGCACCGCTGGCGCCGGTAAGGCTGGTCGGTTTGTCGTCATCGCGCCCGACCCACACCACGCCGACCCGATTGCCGGTGAATCCGGCGAACCAGGCATCGCGGCTGTCGTTGGTGGTGCCGGTTTTGCCCGCCACGCCCACGGACGGCGGAATGATTTTGTTCAGCGCCGATGCCGTGCCGTTGTTGACCACGCCTTGCATCGCGTATTGCAACAGGTACAGCGCGTTCGGATCCGCCACCTTTTGCACCGTCAGCGGGTAGCGCGTGAGCGGCTGCCCCGCCGCATCGACCACGGTGCGAATCGCGCGCAGCGGGGTGTAGAAGCCGTCCGATGACAGCGTTTGGTAAATCTGCGCGACTTCGAACGGCGTCATCGTCATCGAGCCGAGCAGCATCGAGGGGAAGAACGGTTTGATTTCCGGCCCGCCGAGTTTGTGCAGGGTGTCCGCCACGGTGGGCAAGCCCACATCCAGCCCCAGGCGAATACTCGGCACATTGCGCGATTGCGCGAGGTCGGTATACAGCGGGGTGGGGCCTAAAAATTTGCGGTCGTAGTTTTCCGGCTGCCAGGGCTTGCTGCCGGGCTGATCGACGGTGAGCGGCGAATCATCCAGCGGGGTAATCAGCGAGTATTTACTCGGCTGTTCGAGCGCCGCCAGATACAGCGAGGGCTTAATCAGCGAACCGATTTGGCGCTCCGCATCCAAGGCGCGGTTGTAGCCTTCATAGGTTGGATCGCGCCCGCCGATCAAGCCTTCCACCTCGCCGGTGCCGATGGAGGTGATGATGGCGGCGGTTTGCAGGGTGTCGGGCTTGTAGCCACGGGCTTTTTCGACCCGCGACAAGGCATCCACCGATGCCTCCAACGCGGCCTGCACACGCGGGTGCAGGGTGGTGAAAATGCGCAGCCCCAGCGTTTGCAAATCGGCCGGTTTGTATTGCTCGGCAAGCTGGCGGCGCACCAAATCCAAAAAGGCCGGATGTGGCGAAGTCGTGCCTTTTTCCGGCAGCACGCCCAAGGGTTTTTGCTTCAACTCGCCCGCTTCGGTGGGGCTAATCAGGCCGTTGTTCGCCATCAAATCCAGCACCGTATCGCGCCGATCTTTCGCCCGTTCCGGGTTGCGGCGCGGGTTGTAATACGAAGCGCCCTTGACCATGCCGACCAACAGGGCGATTTCCTCCGGGCGCAGCTCATCAATCGGGCGGCCAAAATAATAGCGCGAGGCCAGGCCGAAGCCGTGAATCGCCTTGTTGCCGTCTTGGCCGAGATAGACCTCGTTCAAATAGCCTTCAAGGATTTTATCTTTCGGATAATGCCACTCCATTTCGAGCGCCATAATCGCTTCCGAAGCCTTGCGGCTGAGCGTGCGTTGGGGCGTTAAAAACAGGTTTTTGGCGAGCTGCTGGGTGAGCGTGCTGCCGCCCTGCACCGCGTGGCCGGAGAAAATGTTCACCAGCAACGCGCGCAGCACGGCGCTGGGCACGATGCCGTGGTGGTGGTAAAAATCCCGATCCTCCACCGTCAGCAAGGTGTTGATGAGCAAGGGCGTGTCCTGTTTCACCTGCTCGACATTGAGCAAAATGCGGTCTTCGGTCGAATTGGGATACAACTGACCGATCATCATCGGCTCCAAGCGACTGATGCCGATGTTCTGGCCGTGATCGTCTGTTACGGCGGTCACGCGGTCATCGGCAAATTGCACCTTGAGCTGCTTATCGCCCTCGCGGCCATCGGGAAAATCAAACGCGCGGCGGTGCAGGCGCACCACATTGCCGGTGCGCTCGAAAGTGCCGGTTTCCGTCAGATTATTGCGGTCGCGGTAATGCAGATCGCCGAGCTCATCCACCAACACCTGCGGCGATAAATGCTGGCCGACATAAATCTCCTGCGGCGCGGCGTACACCACGGCGGGCAGCTTGAACAGCGTGCCGGAAAAGCGCTCGACCACGCGCTGATTCAAAAAATACGCCCAAATCGCCACGGCGGCGAATACCAGTAAACCGCTGTACAGCACGACCCGCCAGAGCATGCCTTTGAACGAAATCGACGGCGGGGTCGAGCGGCTACCGCGCGGCGATTTGGCCGATTTTGCCCCGGATGCCTTGCCGGAATCTTTGCCGATCGCTTTGGAACGAGTTGTGCGCTGCGCCACCGGTGAACCACCCTGATACACTAAAAACGAATATCCACACTAAAAACACACATCGCCCCCCGAATGACGGTTCGGGCGGAGAGAAATGCCACCAAATAGCCAAAGAGTGTAACGAAGATGCTTGGGTAGGGCATCTGTTCTGCCTGCTTGGGTGATTTTTTGGCCAAAAAATTTGATTTATTTTGAGGAAATACGCATGACCAGCCCTTTGCCGTTGGAACAACTCAAACGCCGGCTGCACGATGAACACGGCGCGGTGGTTCACCTGCAAACGCACATCTCGCATGTTCTTTTGGCGGGCGATGCGGCCTACAAAATCAAAAAGCCGGTGAATTTTGGCTTTTTGGATTTTACCGACCTCGGCCAGCGGCGGTTTTTCTGCCAAGAAGAACTGCGCCTGAACCGACGGCTTGC
>DYMR01000048.1:0-6806 GCA_020721485.1 Halothiobacillus neapolitanus
GTGCGGGCGCAGGCGACGCCCGATTTGCCGCCGATCATTATTGAAGAATGAACCGAAAATAACCGGTAGCATCAACCGCTGTTCCACCCACCCCCGAAGATGCACGACCCGAAGCAGAACGACCCGAAGCAGAACGACCCGAAGCAGAACAATAGGAGAAACCCGATGAGCACTGTGACCTTTTTAGGCAATCCCGTGGCCGTGGCCGGCACCCTGCCTTCCGTGGGGCAAGCCGCCCCGGCATTAACCCTGACCGATGGGGAATTAAACGAAATCACCTTGGCGAATTATGCGGGCAAGGCACTGATTCTGAACATTTTTCCGAGCTTGGATACGCCGACCTGCGCGCAGTCCGTGCGCACCTTCAATCAAGAAGCCTCCGCCCGCGCCGGCGTGACCGTGCTGTGCATTTCGCCGGATCTGCCGTTCGCGCAAGGCCGGTTCTGTGGGGCGGAAGGGCTGACGAATGTGGTCACCCTGTCGAGCTTCCGCCATCCCGAATTTCTCGATGCCTATGGCGTGCGCATTGCGGATAGCGCGCTGCGCGGCTTGGCCGCCCGCGCCGTCGTGGTGTTGGATGCGGCGCACCGCGTGACCCATGTGGAACTGGTGTCTGAAATTGCCGATGAGCCGAACTATGCGGCGGCGTTGGCTGCCTTGGCGTGAGCCAAATTCCCGCGCGCCGCCTAGGGATTGACCTCGGCGGCACCAAGATTGAAGTCGCCGTTCTCGATGCCGAGGGCGGCTTTCTTTTTCGTGAGCGCCGCCCGACCCCGCAGGGGGATTATTCGGGCACGATCGAGACCATGGCGGCCTTGGTGGCGGCGGCAGAACAGGCCGTCGGCGCGGTGGATTCGATCGGTGTCGGCACGCCCGGCACCACCACGCCGCAGACGGGACGCATCAAAAATGCCAACTCGGTGGTGCTCAATGGTCGTCCGTTGCAGGCGGATTTGCAGCGGGCGCTCGGTCGTTCGGTCGTGATGGCGAACGATGCGAATTGCTTGGCGCTGTCTGAAGCGCAGGGCGGAGCGGCGGCGGGCGCGCAGTCGGTATTCGGGGTCATTCTCGGCACCGGCGTGGGCGGCGGGCTGGTGTTCGATGGGCGCTTAATCGGCGGGCATAACGGCATTGCCGGGGAATGGGGGCACAACCCTTTGCCTTGGGCGCGCGAGGACGAGCGGCCTGGGCCGGCCTGCTGGTGTGGCCAACAGGGGTGCATCGAAACCTGGTTGTCTGGCCCTGCGTTCATGCGGGATCACCAGGCCGCGACGGGGCGGGCGTGGGATGCCCCCGCGATCATCGCTGCCGTTTGGGCGGGGGACGCGGCGGCACAGGCGGCCTTGGATCGGTATGCCGACCGGCTCGCGCGCGGTTTGGCCAGCGTCATCAATCTGTTCGACCCGGAAGTGATCGTGCTCGGTGGCGGCCTATCCAATGTCGCGGCGCTGTACCGCACCGTGCCGGCGCGCTGGAATGATTGGGTGTTTTCCGACCCGATCCGCAGCCGCTTGGTGGCGCCGCAGTTTGGCGATTCCTCCGGTGTGCGCGGCGCGGCATTCCTGCCGGGTTGCCTCGCATGACGGCGGCGCTGATTTTTCTGTTCACGCTCGGGCTGGTGTTGTGGCAACCGCGCTGGCGCGGCTTTTCGCTGGGCATCGGCTGGAGCGCGAGTCTGGGGGCGCTCTTGGCCTTGGCGCTCGGGGTGGTGCAGTGGGGCGATATTCCGCTGGTGTGGGGCATCGTCTGGAATGCGACCTTCACCTTTATTGCCTTGATTATCATCAGCTTGATTCTGGATGAAGCCGGATTTTTTACCTACCTCGCCTTGCAAGTCGCACGGGCGGCGGGCGGGCGCGGTGGGCGGCTGTTCGTGTTTTTGGTCGGTTTGGGCGCAGCGGTGTCGGCACTGTTCGCCAACGACGGCGCAGCCCTGATTCTCACGCCGATTGTGATCGGGGTGTTGCTGGCCCTGCGCTTTTCGCCGCCGGCGACGCTGGCGTTCGTGATGGCCGCTGGGTTTATTGCCGATACCGCGAGCCTGCCGCTGCCGGTGTCGAATTTGGTGAACATCATCGTGGCGGATTATTTCGGGCTGGGTTTTGCGGCATACACCGCCGTGATGCTGCCGGTCACGCTGGTGGCGGTGCTCGCCTCGCTGGGGGTGTTGTGGTGGTTTTATCGGCGCGACATTCCTCGGCACTATGCGGTCGCGGCGCTGGAACCGCCCGCGCGGGTGATTCTCGACCGGCGCGTGTTTTTGGCGGGCTGGGTGGCGTTGCTCTGGCTGCTGTTCGGCTTTTTCGTGCTCGATGGCTGGGGCGTGCCGGTCAGCGCGGTGGCGGGCATCGGCGCGCTGGGACTGTTGGCCGTGGCGCAGCGCGGCGGGCGCATCGACACCCGGGGCGTGCTGCGGCATGCGCCGTGGTCGGTGGTGGTGTTTTCGCTCGGCATGTATTTGGTGGTGTACGGCCTGAGCCACGCCGGGCTGACCGAAGGGCTGTCGCAGTGGTTCGCCGCCTTCGCCGCCACCGGCGTGTGGGGCGCGACCCTCGGCACCGGCATCAGCATGGCGGTGCTTTCGGCCGGGCTGAATAATCTGCCTGCCGTGCTGATCGGTTCACTCGCCATCGAGGGCAGCGGGGCGACGGGTGCCGCGCACACGGCGATGGTCTACGCCAACATCATCGGCTGCGATTTGGGGCCGAAATTCACCCCGATTGGCAGCCTCGCCACCCTGCTGTGGCTGCATGTGTTGGCGCGCAAACACATCGTGATTGGCTGGGGATATTACCTGCGCGTGGGGCTGGTGCTGACCACGCCCGTGCTGCTGCTCACCCTGCTGGCGCTGGCCGCGCGGTTATCGTGGAGCCCGACATGAATTCCGTACTTTCCGTCACATCACTCAATGAACTCGCCAAGCAAGTGCTCGAAACCGGCATCGGGCGGGTGCAGGTTGCGGGGGAAATTCGCAGTCTGAGCCGCCCGTCGTCCGGGCATGTGTATTTCCAGCTCAAAGATGACCGCGCCGAAGTGCGCTGCGCCCTGTTCCGCAACAGCGCGCAACGGCTGCGCATCGAGCTGAACAATGGCGATGCCGTGGTCGTGCAGGGCATGGTGTCGATGTACACCCCGCGCGGAGATTTTCAGCTCATCGCCAGCCACATCGAACTGGCCGGCGATGGTCGGCTGGCGGCACTGTTCGAAGCGTTGAAGAAAAAACTGCTGGCCGAAGGGCTGTTCGATGCCGCGCGTAAACGCCCGCTGCCCGCCTGGCCGCGCCGTGTTTTGGTGATTACCTCGGCGACGGGCGCGGCGCTGCACGATGTCGAAGTTACCCTCATTCGCCGCCTGCCGTGGCTGCAAATCCACCTGCTGCCCGTCGCGGTGCAGGGCGATACGGCAGCGGCAGAACTCACCGCCGCCGTCACCTGCATTCAGCCGGATTCTGCCGATGTGGTGCTGCTGGTGCGCGGCGGCGGATCCATGAGCGATTTATGGCCGTTCAACGATGAAGCCTTGGCGCGCGCGATTGCCGCCTGCCCGGTGCCCGTCATCAGCGGGGTCGGGCATGAAATCGACTTTTCCATCAGCGATTTTGTGGCCGATGTCCGCGCGGCAACGCCCACCGCCGCCGCCGAACTCGCCACCCCGATCACGCGCAGCAGTCTGCGCAGCCGCACCGAAGCCCTGGCGCATCGGCTCGATCAACGCAGCCAAGCGCAGTGGCGCGCGCTCAGCCAGCGGGTGGATGAATACAGCCTGCGGCTGAATCGCGTGGTTCGGCACGGCTTCAGCCCCGCCGCCGCCCGCCGACTGATGACCGCGCAGGCGGCGCTGCCGGTCGCTCTCGGGCGCATCCTACAGCCGCAGCGCCAACGGCTTGCCGCGCTGGAACGCCGCCTCAACAACGCCCATCCCCGTCGGGCGCTGGTGGCGCAACAGCAGCGCAATGCACGGTTGCATGCCCGCCTTACCTTGGCGTTGTCCCGCCAACTGGCGGCGCGGCGGCAGCGTGAAATCCGGCTGCTCGACCGGCTCGATCCCGCGCGCTGGCACCCGCGCTGGCAAGGGCTGGCGCCACAGATCGACGCCCGCCGCCGACAACACCTCGCCAGGCTTCGGCAATACCTCGCCCAGCAACGCCAGCGGGTCGCGGCACTTTCCGCCATGCTCGACGCACTGGCGCCCACGCGCGTCCTCGACCGAGGCTACACCGTCGTGCAACTAGCCGATGGCCATGTGCCGACCGGTGTCGAATTACACACCGCGCTCAACACCGCCGCCCCCGTCGCGCTCACCCTGCGCTTCGCCGATCGCCAGATCGGCCTGGATGCGTACCCGCCGGAATAGCCGCCTTATCTTCGCTGCGGTGTAAAAAAACCCGACAAGACAATACTTGTGAATGGCCTGGGGCATCGCGGGGGACGCCTGAACGACTGCCCGCATTGACCCGTTCGTGGGGGCTGTGCAAAATATTTGTTATTAACAGTTAGGAGGTTCGCCGTGCCCACCAGTGTCGCCCTTGGAAATCACTTTGAAACTTTTATTCGCGATCAGGTGCAGAGCGGTCGCTTCAACAATGTCAGCGAGGTGGTGCGGGCGGGACTGCGCTTGCTGGAAGAAACCGAGGAGCGTAAGCGGCTTGAACTCGACGCACTGCGCGCGGAAATTGCCGCAGGCCGCGCCAGTGGCACAGCCACGCCCGCCGAGGCGGTGTTTGATCGGCTTGAGGCCAAGTACGCGCCACCAGCGGATTATTGATGCCTCTGGTTTTCACTCCGCTGGCCGAGCAAGATCTCGAAATCATTGCCGCCGCCATGCCGCTAGTCGGGTCGTGTTTGTGCTTCGAGACGGCTCAGCCAGTGCAGCGCGTGTTCTTGCGTGTGTCCGCACATTTCTTCTGAGGGTTTGAGGCCGGCGCAAAAAGCGGGGCGTTCGGGCTGGCCGAAAATTGCGCAGCGGTTGTCGTCGGTGAGTTGCACGCAGCGCACGCCGGCGGGTTTGCCCTGGGGCATGCCGGGGATGGGGCGGGTGATGGATGGGGCGATGCAGCAGGCGCCGCAGCCGCTGCGACAGGTGGGGGCGTTTGAGTTCATGCGGGGATTATTTGGGCGGATTGAGTGAACACACGCTCCCCCTGCGTGAAGGGGGGGCGAGGAATCACAGGGTTTCATGGTTGTTCGCTCGGCGGTTCGCTCGGTGGTTTTTCGGCGGCTTGTTGCCGGGTCTGTTGGGCGCGCCGCAGCACTTCTTCGTGTTTGCCGCTGACGAACAGGGCGTAGCTCAGTACTTCGGCCACGGCGCGAAAGAGCGCAGGCGGGATGTGGTCGCCGAGATCGAGTTGGCTGAGGGCTTGGACGAGCGCGGGGTCTTCGACGAGCGGGATGTCGGCGGTCTGCGCGCGGGCGATGATTTGTTCGGCCACGGCGTGCTGGCCGGTGGCGACGACGGTGGGGATGTTTTCGCCATCGTATTTGAGTGCGACGGCGCGGGTGGCCGGTTTGCCGCTGGGCGGTGGGCGGGGTGCCATGCGTTACACCTTCAGCGCCAGGCGGGTCGGGTCGGCGGGCAGCGGCGGGGTGAGCCGGTCACGCACGGTGGCGGGCGGCGGCCCGGCGTACACACCGAGGGCGTCGGGGCTGAGGTGTGCCGCGCGTAGGTGTTGATCGAGCTGCGGTAATTCGCTCCGCAACGCGGCTTCTGCGGCGGGGTGGTCGGCATACAGCCGCACGCTCAGGCGGTTTTCTTGCAGGCGCACGCTGCCGTGCACCGCGCCGAGGTTGGGTAGATCGAGGGCGAATTCCAGATGCCATGGCGCGGCATCCGCGCTGGCGGGTGTGTCGGGCGCTTCGTGGTGAATGGCGAGTTGCAGCCGTTGGGCGTGGTTGTCGAGTTGCACGGGCAGATCGACCAGCCAACTGGCTTGGCCGTTGAGTTGCTGAATGGCGCTGCGGAGCTGGCTGGTTTCGAGCTGATTCAGCCATTGGGCGACGGCGGCGGGCGGCGTGGTCGTGCCAGTCGATGCGGGGCTGGTGTGGTTGGTGGGGGCGGCGTCTGTCGTTTGATTCGCGGTTTGTCGCAGTTCGAGGGCGGCGCGGTGTAAGGCGGTGTGGACGGCGCTGGCGGTAAGCGGCGCGGCATTTTGGTCGGTATTTGGGGCAGCGGTTGGCGGGAGGCTGTTGTGCCGAACGAGTTCGCTCAAGGCTGGGGCGAGTTTGGCCGGTTCGGGCCGCGCGGCCATGGCGTCAGTGACGGCGGTTTTGCCGAGGGCGGCGTTGCCTTCTAGGGAAAGCAGGGCGGCGTTGCCTCCCAAGGAAAGCAGGGCGCGTTGCAGGCCGGGGGGGAGGCTTGCCACCGGTATCGGCGGGGTGGAATTTCCGCTTGCGGCACTGTTCGAGGCGGACGCAGTGGGGTTGCGCGCGGCGGCTGCGGCTAGGTTTGCTGCCCCGGACGAGGATTTGGCCGAGGAATTGGCCGAGGATTCGGCTGAGTTTTGGGTCGCGGCAGTGGGGACATTCGCTTGGCTGAGTCGCTGCGCCAAAGCGCCCAGCAGTCGATTCAGCAGAGCGGCGTTGGGCGAGTCGGGCGCGGCCGCTGCGGCGGCATGTTCAGGCACGATGGACAGCAGCAGCGGGGGGCCGACTTGTTGTACCGCCAAGCGAATCGCGCTGCCTGCCGTCAAAGGGTGCTGCGTTTGCACCCGCACTTGCCCGCCTGCGAGGGAAAGCAGCGCTTGCCCGCTGCGTTGGTTGGCTTCAAGCACGATGGCCGACAGCACTTGGCCGGTTTTGAGCGGTACGCCG
>DYMR01000048.1:6906-11800 GCA_020721485.1 Halothiobacillus neapolitanus
CTGCCCTCATTCTTCCTGCGCCCATTGCCGATGCCATTGGTAGAGCAAATCCAGCGCGGCGCGCGGGCTTAAGTTGTCCGGTTCCAGCGTGGCCAGCGCGGCGAGCAGCGGGTGGGGCGTGGGGGAAGCCTGCGCGGCGGCGGGTTCGGCGGTGTGAAATAAATCCAGTTGCGGCGAAGGCCGATGGGCGACCGGCGCTTGGGCTTCGAGGTGCTTGAGCAGTTGACCGGCGCGGCGAATCGCTTCTTTCGGTAATCCGGCGAGCGCGGCGACTTTAATGCCATAGCTTTGGCTGGCGGCACCGGGTTTTACGCTGTGCAGGAAGATCAGTTCATCGCGGTGCGTGACCGCATCCAGATGCACATTCTGCGCGGTGGCAAACGCTTCCGGCAGTTGCGTCAGTTCAAAATAATGGGTGGCGAACAGCGTCAGGGCGCGGTTGTGTTTGAGCAGGTGTTCGGCCACCGCCCAGGCCAGCGCCAGGCCGTCGAAGGTGGAGGTGCCTCGGCCAATTTCGTCGATCAGCACCAGCGAATGCGGGCTGGCGGTGTGCAGAATTTCGGCGGTTTCGGTCATTTCGACCATGAAGGTCGAGCGGCCGGAGGCGAGATCATCCCCGGCGCCAATGCGGGTGAAAATGCGGTCGATGGGGCCGATGCGCGCGCTGCGGGCGGGCACCAGGCTGCCGATGTGCGCCAGCAGCACGATCAGCGCCGTTTGCCGCATATAGGTGGATTTTCCGCCCATATTCGGCCCGGTAATCAGCAAAAGCTGGCGTTCGGGATTCAGGCAGGCATCGTTCGGCGTGAAGGGCGTGTCGCTCAGCGATTCGATGACCGGATGGCGGCCTTCCTGAATGTCGATGCCCGGCTCGTCGCTGAGCTGCGGCACAACCCAGTTTTTGCGTTCGGCCTGCGTGGCGAGGCTGTGCAGGCTGTCGATGGTCGCGAGTGCCTCGGCGCAGGCGCGCAGGGCGGTTTGGGCTTCGGCCAGTTGGTCGAGCAGGGCGGCAAATAGGTTCTGTTCGCGCGCCAAGGCGCGGTCGCGGGCGGAAAGCACTTTGTGTTCAAAGGCTTGTAGTTCTTCGCTGGTGAAGCGTTCGGCGGATTTTAGGGTTTGTCGTCGAATGAATTGCGGCGGCATGTGTTCGGCCTGCGCGCGGCTGACTTCAAAATAAAACCCGCTGACGCGGTTGTAGGCAATTTTTAAGCTGGCGATGCCGCTGTCGGCGCGGGCGCGGGCTTCGAGCGCGTTCAGGGCGTCATCGGCGTGTTCGGATAGTTGGCGTAATTCATCGAGTTCGGCATCAAAACCGGGGGCGATGACGCCGCCATCGCGCAGCCAAACCGAGGGGGTGTCCTGCAAGGCGCGGCGGAGTGTGTCCACTAACGCGGGCGGCGGGCGCAGCGACGGGCTGAGGGCGTGCCAGCGCGGGGCATCCAGCGTGGCGATGAGCTCGGCCAGCGGCGGCAGACGGTGCAGGGTGTCGCGCAGGCCGGAAAGATCGCGCGGGCGGGCGCTGCGCAAGGCGATGCGGGTGGTGATCCGTTCGATGTCGGCCAAGCCGCTGAGCGCGGCGCGCAGCGATTCGCGCAGGCCGCTGTCGATCAGGGCGACGATGGCTTGCTGCCGATGCCGCAGCTCGGTGTGATCGCGCAGGGGGCGGGCGAGCCAGTGCTTGAGCAGGCGCGCGCCGGCAGCCGTGGCGCAATGATCGAGCTGGGCGATGAGCGTGGCGGCGGTGTCGCTGCCCTCCGCGCTGGCAAACAGTTCCAAATGCCGACGGGTGTTGCGATCCAATCCCAGGGCTTCATGCTCCGGCTCCACCCGCAGGTGGTCGAGGTGCGCGGCCGCGTTTTGCTGAGTGTGGCGCACATAATCGAGCAGTAAAGCCGCCGCGCCCAAGCAGGGGCGATGCGCGGCATCCACGCCGAACGCGGCCAGATCGTGAATCTGCCAATGGGTTTTGAGGCTGTCTTCGCCCCGCAGCGGATCGAATTGCCACAGCGGTCGCGCGCGCAGGCGTTGCGTGTCGAGCCCGAGCGCCCGAGCGGCGTCCGGGGTTTCCGCCCAGGCTTCTGGCACAATCAATTCGCGGGGATTCAGTCGGGCGAGGCTGCCGGTGAGTGCCGCCGGGGGCACCCGCAGAATTGCGAAATCGCCGGCGGATAAATCCAAATGCGCCACGGCGAACGATTCCGCCTCGGCGGGCGATTCAAGGACCGACCCGCGTGCGCCGAGCGGAACAATCGCCGCCAAGCGGCAGCCTTCGCGCTGATCGAGCAGGGCTTCATCGGTGAGCGTGCCGGGCGTGACGATGCGCACCACCCCGCGTTGCATCGGCCCTTTGCCGCCGGTGGCTTCGCCGATTTGCTCGCAAATCGCCACCGATTCCCCCGCCCGCACCAACCGCGCCAGATAGTTTTCATAGGCATGCACCGGCACGCCCGCCATCGGAATCGGCTGCCCGGCCGATTGACCGCGCGTTGTGAGGGTGAGATCCAAGCGCTTCGCCGCGCGCACCGCATCGTCGTAAAACAGCTCGTAAAAATCCCCCATCC
Source organism: Halothiobacillus neapolitanus (assembly GCA_020721485.1). Classification (GTDB taxonomy): domain Bacteria; phylum Pseudomonadota; class Gammaproteobacteria; order Halothiobacillales; family Halothiobacillaceae; genus Halothiobacillus; species Halothiobacillus neapolitanus_B. The sequence continues at coordinate 9,468 of DYMR01000048.1, forward strand.
GATAAAACAGCAAGGCATCCGGATGCGCCTGTTTGTGCGTCCAGTATTGCTGCATCATCGGCGTGTGTTGGCTAAGGTCTTGCAAATCAGTCACTTTTTGCGATTTTGAATGGGTGGCGAGCGAATGGGGGATTACTTTAGCACGAGGGCGGATGTGCCCATTCGACGGGCGAGATCGGCGCCGCAGGCCGCTTGATCGGATGGGTTGACCAGACTAGACTAAGTGCGATTTTATCAGGGGTTCATTATGCGCGCAGTCAATATGCTTCAAGCCAAAACTTCGTTGTCGCGCTTGGTCGAGTCCATCGAGCAAGGGCAAGAACGGGAAATTGTGATTGCGCGCAATGGGCGGCCTGCCGCCAAATTGGTGCCGATCGATACTTGCCCTGCCGGTGCGCGCATTGGCGTGGCCAAGGGGCTGTTCGTGGTGCCGGACTCCATCGACATGCATAACGACGAGGTGGCGCAATTATTCCTGGGCGGGGCGAAATGAATCTCCTGCTCGACACCCATGTCGCGCTGTGGGCCATTACGGATAGCCCGAAGTTGCCGCCCAAAGCCCGCGCACTGATTGCTTCCCCCAAATCCATTGTTTGGATCAGCACGGCCAGCATTCTGGAAATCGCCATTAAACATTCGCTCGGTCGGGGGGATATGCCGGTTTCAGGCCAGGATGCGCTGCGCTATTTCACGGAAGCGGGTTATCGACAACTGCCCATCGAAGCAGAACATGCCGTCGCGGTGGAAGACCTGCCGGCACACCACAACGACCCGTTCGACCGCATTTTGGTGGCGCAGGCGCTGGTCGAACCCATGCGGTTGATGACGCATGACGCCTTGGTGGCGCGCTACAGCGACACCATCATCAAGGTTTGATTGGGTACGAAAAATGAATTCACACACGATTGAAACCTGTGCCGACGAAACCTTTGCCGATGAAACCCGTGCCAACCCAGCGCTGATCGATGTCTGCACGGCTCAAGTCATGGAACTGTCGATTCAACTGGGGCAGAGGCTGCACGCGGGCGGCTGGCGAATCACCACGGCAGAATCCTGCACCGGCGGCGGGTTGGCGGCGGCCATCACCGAGGTGCCCGGCAGTTCAGCCTGGTTTGATTTCGGTTTTGTCACCTACAGCAATGCGGCAAAAACCGATCTCCTGGCGGTGCCGGAGGCCATTTTCTCGACCGATGGCGCTGTCAGCGCCGCCTGCGTGGCCGCGATGACGCTCGGTGCTATGACGCGCGCGCAGGCGCATTTGGCGGTGGCGATCAGCGGCATTGCCGGGCCTGCCGGGGGCACGGCGGATAAACCCGTGGGCACCGTGTGGTTGGCTTGGCGATGGCGCAGGGCGCTATCGACCGCGCCGCAGGATGCGATGGTGCAACAGCGTCGTGTGCAATTGCCGGGCGATCGGGCGGCGGTACGGGCGCAAGCGGTTCAGCATGCGCTGGCCGGTGCGTTGGCCTGGGTGACGGCTGACGACGGACTCGAATAATAATTTATTAGAATAAATTTATATTCAAAATTAATACTGGATTTTCCATATTAGTTTATGGGTTTGAATTTATCGAACCCTGATTTCCCCGTGGTTATTATTTTTTATTATTGGAATAGACTGCGCAGCAATTCGGCTGCTGGCTTTTTGTGACGGCTCGGTTGCTGAAGAAAATCAGGGTTCGGGGGGTATCCGAACCATGAGCACTCAAAACAGGACAGGAGAAATTGAATGAAAGACCCTCTAGCCATTGGGCTTTTTGGTTTTGCCGTGCCATTGTTTATTTTGTCGGCCATGTTCGCCGGCTATATTCCGATGGCAGGCATCGGAACCTTGTTGGCGATGGCGCTCGGTTTTGGCGGCGCGGCCATGTTCGTGAGTGGTGTGTTGACCTTTCAAATTGGCAATTCGTATGTGGCCACGGCCTTTTTCACCTACGGTGCCTTTTTTGTGACCTTGGCATTGGCCGGCAATAGCGGCGCCTTGGTCGCAACAATGAAAGATGCGCCGCAATTACTCAGCGCGTGGTATTACCTGATGGCGGTGATTACCTTCATTTTCTGGTTGCCGGCATTCCGTTTGAATATCGGCTTGGTACTGATGTTCGGCACGCTCATGGTGGGTTTTATTATGCTCGGTATGGGCAGTACGCATAATGGCGCCCTGCTGCTCTTGGTGACTTCGGGTCTTGGGTTTTACCTCGGCGCGGTTCATGTCATTAACCCGGTGTTTGGCCGCAGCCTGTTGCCGGTGGGCAGCTTGGCGAAAAAGGCTTGATTCGTGTGCCGTGATGATGGCTTGTGACTGAAGAATAACGCGTTCTCCACATCCCTCC
>DYMR01000049.1 GCA_020721485.1 Halothiobacillus neapolitanus
ATGGCGCGCTTACGGGATTTTTTGCGCGCCCAATTGCAGGGCGGCGCGCACATCCTGCCAGACAAATCGCGTTGGCTCGCCGCCTTTGCGCACACGCCGTTCGAGTCGGTGCGGGTGGTGATTCTCGGGCAAGACCCTTACCCCACGCCCGGCCATGCGATGGGTTTGAGTTTTTCTGTGGCGCCGACGGTGCGGCCTTTGCCGAAATCGTTGGTGAATATCTTTCAGGAGTTGCGCGACGATGTGGGCATCGACAACCGCAGCGGCGATTTAACACCCTGGGCGGATCAAGGCGTGTTGCTGCTGAATGCGGTGCTCAGCGTGCGGGCGGGTGCCTCGGCTTCGCACCAAAATCAGGGCTGGGAGTCGCTCACCGATGCCGCCATCTGCGCACTGGCCGCGCGACCGGCGCCGGTGGTGTTTGTGCTGTGGGGCGCGTTTGCTCAGCGCAAAATGGCGCTGATTGCGCCCAGCAATGCGGATGGCCGCCACCTCATCCTACACAGCGCGCATCCCTCGCCCCTATCCGCCTATCGCGGATTTTTCGGCTCGAAACCATTTTCCCGCATCAATCAATTTTTGGCGGAACACGGCAGCCCGCCGATTGATTGGCACAGCGCGTAGCGGGGCAGCGCGCGCCGCCCATCGTTACGGGCGTGTACCGGAACGATGGGATTGAAAAAAACCGGAAAGTCTTTTTTCAACATCCTGCCAGGGCTCACACCCAATCGTCATCCCCGCCGCCACCGCCGAATAACCCATCGAAGAAGCCGCCGCCGCTGTCGCTGGAATCGCTGAAGTTGCTGGCCGTATCAAAACCGCTGCTGTCGCCCATGCTGCTGTCGTCCATCGGGTTGATGGATGGATCGTTGTAATCCGCCGTTTGCCAGCCGCTGCCTTGATCGGCGCTGAGATCACTGCCCGACAGATCCGTGCTGGACGGGTCGCTCCCGTAGAAATTTTCCGTCACATTGGTGATGTCTTCGACCGGAGCCTGCGCCATGCCGCCGCCGAACCCACCGCCGTAGCCTCCGCCCATTAAATGCTCGATGCCTTGGAACAGCAGCGCGCCGCCGAGTACGCCGGTGGCGGTCGCAGCCGCCGTCCCGAGGAAAGAACCGCCACCGAAGCTGCTGCGGCTGGCATTCTGGGCGGCCATGATCGGCGCAGGAGTGGGTTCTGGCACCATCGGCGCGCGGCCCATCGGCTGTCCCCAAGCATTGGTTTGCGCCGCTGCGGACGGTGCCGCCGCTGCACCCAAGAAACTGCCGCCCGCACTCGTCGGCGCCGCCTGTTCGAGTTGGCGGATGCGCGCTTGTGCCGCGTGCAACGCCTGTTCAAGCAGCAAATGGCGCTGCGTCAACAGATACGCCAGATGCGGTTCGGCGCGCACGGCGGCCTGAATGCGCGCCTCGGCCTCGGGGTCGAGGCTGCTGGGCGGCAGTTGCTGGGCGGCGGTGCCGAGCTTGGTCAACAGGTCGTCGAGCAGGGCTTGTTCTTGCGCGTTCATGAACACCTCGTTTCGGTGAAATAGTGTCTGCATTGGATGCGCACGGCGCCGGCGAGTTCCGCCTTATCGCGGGGATTCGTCGGTCGATGCCGGGGGGGAAATCAGTTCAGCCGCCGTGAGTGGGCGGGTTTCGAGCGTGAGGGGTTCCAGATCGGGCAGGCTGTCTTTATCGCCCCGCACCGCGCCGAGTTCGCGGAATTTGCGCGCTGTAGGCAACACCCGGCCTTCGAGCGAACCCACGGCTTGGTTGTAACTGCCGACGGCCTGATCGAGGTGCTTGCCCACCTTTTGAAAATGCGTGGCCAGCACGCCCATGCGGTCGTACAAATCGCGCCCGAGGTCGGCCATTTCCTGCGCGTTTTTCGCCAGCGCCTCTTGCCGCCAGCCGTAGGCCACGGCTTTGAGCAGGGCAATCAGGGTGGTCGGGCTGGCGGGAATCACCCGTTTTTCCGCGCCAAATTCAATCAAATCCGGCGCTTGCATCAGCGCGGCGGAGAAGAACACCTCACCCGGCACGAACAGCACCACAAATTCCGGCGAGGGGCTGAACTGGTCGAAATAATCCTTCTTGCTGAGCAGCGCAATGTGGTTGCGCACTTGGCGGGCATGATCGTGCAGGGCGGCCTGCCGCGCCTCGTCCGTCGGGGCGTCGATGGCCTTCAGGTAGGCATCGAGCGGCGCTTTGGCATCAACAATCACCTGCCGCCCGCCGGGCAGGTGAACGATCATGTCCGGGCGCAGCCGCCCGCCGCCGTCGGCCTGGCTTTGGCTGACTTGTTCATCGAAATCACAGTGTTCGAGCATGCCCGCCAGCTCGACCACGCGCTGCAACTGCACCTCGCCCCAACGGCCGCGCGTTTGCGGCTGGCGCAGTGCGCGCACCAAATCGGCGGTTTCCCGATGCAGCTTGGGCAGGTGGGTGTTCAGCAAGTCGTTGATTTGCTGATTAACCGCACTGTACGCACTGGTGCGCGCCTGTTCGAGCAGCCCGAGCTTTTGGTCGAATGCGTCCAGCCGTTCCCGAATTGGCTGGGTGAGCTGGCCGATGGCCTGCTGGCGTTGCGCCAAATCCTGCGTGGCCTGGGTTTGAAACCGCGCGAGATTTTCTTCCGCAAGCTTCAAAAACGATTCATTGTTGGCGCGTAACGCCTCGGCAGACAACGCCTGAAACGCTTGCTGCAACTGGGTTTGCGCTTGATCGAGCAGGGCGAGCTTTTCCGCCGCCGCCCGTCGCTCCTGCGCGAGCCGCTCCTGCAATTCCGCCTGCTGATTCGTGGTTTCGTGCAGCGCCGTGCGCAGCGCCGCCTCGCTGTGCTCGGCCTTCGTCACCCGTGTTTCAAACTGCTGCCTTTGGTCATCGGCATGCTGAACTGCGGCCTGAAACGCGGCTTGAATGCCCGCCAACTCCACGGCCAACGCCTGCGCTTTGGCCTGATGCGCGCTCAGATCGACCAAGGCTTGATCGCGTGCGGCCGTGAGCGCCTGAGTGAGCTGCTGCTGCTCGCGCGCCGCCGCCTGCATCCGCCCGCGCGACACCATCGCCCAGACAAAAACCCCGACCACAGCCAACACACTGACCAGCAGCGCCAGCCCCCAGCCGAGTGCAGGAAAATCGGACAGCGCGGCATTCATGGTGTGCTCCGAACCGGATTAATGACGGAAATGACGAACGCCGGTAAACACCATCGCCATGCCGTGTTCATTCGCCGCGTCGATCACCTCTTGATCGCGCATCGAGCCGCCAGGCTGAATGACCGCCCGAATGCCCGCCGCCGCCGCCGCGTCGATGCCATCGCGAAACGGGAAAAACGCATCCGAGGCCATCACGGAACCCGTCACCGGCAGCCCGGCATCTTCCGCCTTGATCGCCGCAATGCGCGCCGAATACACCCGGCTCATCTGCCCCGCGCCCACGCCGATGGTCTGCTCGCCGCTGGCGTACACAATCGCGTTCGATTTGACGAACTTGGCCACGCGCCACGCGAACAGCAAATCACGCAACTCGTCTTCGCTCGGCACGCGGCGGCTCACCACCGTCAACTCCGCGCGAGATACCCGCACCGCATCGTCATCTTGCACCAGCAAACCCCCATTGACCCGCTTGAAATCCAGCCGCGCGGGCGCTTGCGCCGGCCATTGCCCGACCGCCAGCACGCGCACATTCGGTTTAACGGCGAGCTCGGCCTTCGCATCGGCACTGAACGCGGGCGCGATGATGACTTCGACGAACTGGCGCTCGACGATGGCGCGGGCGGTGTGCGCATCCAACGGACGGTTGAAGGCAATAATGCCGCCGAAGGCCGAAGTGGGATCGGTGGCGTAGGCGCGGTCGTAAGCCACGGTCAAGTCATCGCCCACCGCCACCCCGCAAGGGTTCGCGTGTTTGACGATCACGCAGGCGGGCGATTCGAATTGCTTCACGCATTCCAACGCGGCATCGGCATCGGCAATGTTATTGAATGATAAGGCTTTACCTTGCAGCATCTCGCCCGCCGCGATGCTGCCGGCCGGCGGCGCGTGCTCCACATAAAACGCCGCCGACTGATGCGGGTTTTCGCCGTAGCGCAATTCATCCGCCTTGCGCAATTGCAGATTAAAGGTCGGCGCAAACGCGCTGCCACTCAGCATTTTGCCGAAATGCGTGGCGATCATGCCGTCGTACCGCGCGGTGTGCTCGAACGCCTGAACCGCCAATTCAAACCGGGTTGCACCGGCAATGCCGCCCGATTCAATTTCCGCCAGAACCCGACCGTAATTCGCCGGATCGACGACGATCGCCACATCTTTGTGGTTTTTCGCCGCCGCGCGCACCATCGCCGGCCCGCCGATGTCGATGTGTTCCACCGCCTCGTCGTACCCACAATCGGCGCGCGCCACCGTCTGCTCGAACGGATACAAATTCACCACCACCAGATCAATCGGCGCAATGCCGTGCTCGATCATCACCGCCTCATCTAACCCGCGCCGCGCCAAAATCCCACCGTGGATTTTCGGGTTCAGGGTTTTCACCCGACCGGCCATCATCTCGGGAAATCCTGTGATTTCAGACACTTCCGTGACCGGCAAACCCGCCTCGCGCAACAACGACGCCGTGCCGCCGGTAGACACCAGCGCCACCCCGTGCCGATGCAGCGCCTCGGCAAACGGCAGCAAACCGGTTTTATCAGAAACGCTCAGCAGCGCGCGGCGGGGCAGGGTGCGGTGATCGTGCATGGGAATCGTCTTTCTTGCAGCAAGGAAAATCGCGGCATTCTACACCATGCCCGCGTTGGCTCTTTACGGCAGCGGCGGCGCTGCCTTGGACGGCGCATAGCCATCGGTTAATGTCCGCAAAAAGGCAATGATGTCTTGCCGATCCGCCGCGCTCAGCGCGGGCGGTTGCCCGGCTTGGCGGTTGAACGGGGCATCAACGACATCCACATTCTCCCGATATTTAGCCGGCACATCATTGAATTTTTGGACAATGCCGTGGCGCACGGGATAAATTTTTTCCGGCTGCGTGTCGCGCAGCGCATAAAAATCCAGCACCTCGCGCAAGTGGTGATACACGCCGTTGTGAAAAAACGCGTGCCGCAGGGCGACATTGCGCAAACTCGGGGTGACAAACATGCCGCAATACTGGGTTTGGGATTTCAAATCGCTGCGAAACGGACCGCACAACCCCAGGTCGAAATACTGCGCATCGGCATTCGCGGCAATGGCCGGATTGCGCGGCACGCCGAGGGCTTCGTACTGATGATCGGTAAACAACGGCGGCAAGCCGTCGGCGGTGGGTTGGTCGAGATGGCAGGCCGCGCAGTTGCCCTTGTGCGGATCATTGAAGGCGAGATAACCGCGCATGGCCTGCGGCGACAGCGCCGCCTTGCCTTCCAGCCAGGCATCGAACTGGCTGTTGTACGGGTGGAACGAAGGCGCTTCAATTTGATAGCGCGCCACCGCGAACAGCGCCTCGGAAACCAGCAAGTGGTCGTTACTGAAAATCGACGCGCCGAATAATTGGCGAAACGCTCCGGCATAGGGCGCCTGCGCCAGCTTTTTAGCCACCACGGGCACCGAACCGGCATCCATTTCCACCGGATTGAACAGCGGCCCACCGGCTTGATCTTGCAGGGTATTGACTCGGCCATCCCAGAAGAGCCCGCCCTGCGGCACCAGATTTTGCGCGGCCTGTTGTGGGGCGGTGGCGGTTTTATCCTGCCGCGCGACGGTGGTGGCTTGGCCGGCTTGCTGCGTGAGGCTGACGGGCGCCGTATCGCTATCCGCCGAACTGTCTGGGCCAATGCTGAAGGGGGGTTGGCGCTCCAGATACATTAGGCTGGGCACGGCGCGCGCGCCCTGACTTACCCCCGTTGGCCCGCCCAGCGCCACGGACGCATCACTCGGCAAGCCGTAGGCATGGTTGGGGTCATGACAGCTCGCACAAGAAAGCTGGCCGGAACCTGAGAGGGTTTTGTCGAAAAAAATCGCGCGCCCCAATTCCGCCATCGCCGACAAGGGCGCAACCGCAGGCCGCTGCAACACCACCGGATGCGGATTCATGCCGGTGCGCCGCTCATAGGCTTGATCTGCGGCGACCTGATCGGCTGCGGCTTGATTCGCAGCGGCTTGCGTGGTGCTTGCCAGCGCATCAGTGGCGGAAGGCGATGCCTGGGCCGAATGCCCAACAAGCGCCATCGCACCGAGCCATGCGCAAAAAATCGCGTTGCCGAATCGTTGCATTAAATGATTCTCCAAAAAAAACACGCCGGCCTTACGCCAGCGTGGTCGTCACTTGGTACGCGGTTGAAACCATTGTTCAACCGCCTGTGCGCACTAACCGAATCAACCGCTGATCGGCGTGCCCAGTGTCGGGTTCAGCAGCATCGGCGTGGTGCGCGGTGCAGCGGTGAAATCAAACAAATTCATGATCGAACCGCTGGTGGCATCGAATGAACCGCCGCCTAAGCGTTGTCCATTCAACCAGTTGTCTTCGATGAAGCGAATGATCGACGCTTGCGAAATCGGCGTGTTGCTCACAAAGTTTTGTTTGGCATACGGCGAAATCACCAAGAACGGGATGCGGGTGCCCGGTCCACAGCGGCCATTGACCGGCTTGCCGTTCACACCCGCCAGCGGGGTGCCGGTGCCACAGTTGCCCGCGCCATTGAGCTGATCGGCCTGGGCATCAAACGACGGATTGGTCGTGCTGGCAAAGGCATGGTCGTACCAGCCGTCCGAATCATCCCAAGTTACGATGACGGCGGTGTTTTTCCAGTCCGGCTGGGTCATCAAAAAGTTGATGACTTGGGTGGTGAACACTTGCTCATCCAGCGGATCCGAATACCCGGCGTGGCCATCCTGATACGCCGGGGCTTTGATGTAGGCCACGGCCGGATTGTTGCCGGCCTTCACTGCCGCCACATAATCGGTGTAATCGTACTCGTGGTTGGCCGGCTCCTTGGTTTTGCCATCCGCCTCATAGCTGTAGCCGACGGCATTCACCCCGCTGGGGCGGGCGTGGGTTGGGTTCGCGGTAGAAGCAAAATACTGGAACCACGCATGGTGCGGAATGTAATCCGTCACGGTGCTGGCCACGGTTTGCGAATAAGTTGAGCGCGTGCAGCCGGTGCTGCCATTGCCGTTCACCGCCGTTAAATCGAACCCGCCCATGAAGCTGCCCCAAGTAATGTTGGCCGCGTTCAACAGGTCGCCAATGTTTTTGCCGGTCATCATTACCTGATCTTTCGGGTTCGAGCAGGCGTCATACGCCGGATCCACATCGTTAATCATCGTGTAGCCCCCTTGGCCATCGGCGATGAAATACGAATACGCGCTGGTGGTGAACGGCTGCTTGGTCGTCGCGACGATCTGCATGCCATTGGTCTGGCCGGAAACCGCTTCCAACGCACCCGGCGTCGAGGGGCCATAAGTGTCTGTATAGGCGTTGTCACTCATGGCGTAGTTTTGCGCATAGTTCCACATGCCCGTCACGGTGTTGCCATCGAAATAGCCCATCACCTGACCTTTCGTGGCAAAGGCGCCCGCACCGCTGGCACTGCCCTTACCCGTATATTTGGGGAACAGATCCGCCGCGCCGCCGTCATACGCTTGCTGTTCGGCGGTGTACGCGTGGTTTTGATCGGCCGTGTTGGCTTGGCTTCGATCCAAACGGTAGGGGTTGGCCGCGTCCGCGCCGTTGGCAGGATTGGTGTAATTCGGGTTATTGCTGAGCAGCGCGCTGTTCAACCCGTTCACCGCCGGTGTGCCGGGTGCCGCCGTAAACACCGGCTCGCCGCTGGGATTGGTGGCATTGGGGTAGGTCGCAAAGTAATGGTCGAACGACACATTCTCGTTATAAATCACCACCACATGCTTGATTGGCGTGGCCGTGGTCAATTGATCGGCAGCGGTCGTCATGCCGGGGGTTGACCCTTGGGCAACCGGCGCAGCCGGTGTGCTGGGCGTCGTGGGTGTCGTGCTGGCTGAGTTATTGCTGCTGCCATTACAGGCAACCAAAACACTGGCGGTTAACGCCACCGCCACAGCGGCGGCAATAGGACGAAGAATCATGGCAAGGCTCCAAAGTGTGTCATTGCACAGAGAACTAAAAATTGATTAATCAGCTAATGCTTAGCCGGATACTCAGTTTTTCATGACATTCTTAAGCCGAGGTTTCTGATTGATGACGAAACAGTGAAGGCCGCAACTTTTTGTTCTGCGCGCAGAATGGATGGGGGTGCGCTACCCTCATCCCCGGTGAAAGAAATTTTCAACCCCGAAAATTTTTTGCACCGCCCCTGCACCCAACCCCATTGGTTCTGCGTAAATGATTTGCACGGGTGCCCCGTGTGTTTTTTAACTGATCTGGAGAGCTCCACCATGAAAACTCGTTCTATGAAAGCCGCGATGATTGCTTCAACTGCCCTGACCGCTGTCGCCCTGTCTGGCGCAGCCTTCGCCGGCGAAAACCCGTTCCACAGCCAACAAGGCGCCAGCCTGGTGCAAGTCGCCGACGGTTCTTGCGGCGCGAACATGAAGAAAAGCGATGGCTCTTGCGGCGCCAACATGAAGAAAGATAAAGAGCATTCCTGCGGCGGCAGCATGAAATCTGGCAGCTAATCAGCCGCCGAGTCGGTGCGTCATCGGTTCGCCGGTGGCGTGCGCTGGGTTTTCTGTTCAACTGAATTTGAGGCTAACAACATGAAAACGCCGGCTGACTTTTCAGGGTTGAATGTCGGGATCGGGCTGCGCCGAGGCAGCCTGATGCACGAGATTGAATCGACGCATCCCGCGCTGGATTTTTTGGAGGTCGCGCCAGAAAACTGGCTGCGCTTGGGCGGGGCGCTGCAACGGCGATTCGCCGAGCTGTGCGAACGCTATTCGTTGTATTTACACGGTTTATCGCTGTCAATTGGCGGCCCTGCGCCGCTGGATTGGACTTTCCTCGAACAGTTACGCGGCTGGATGCGCGAGCGCGGCGCGGTGCTGTATAGCGAGCATTTGTCTTTCTGCGGCGATAACGCGCATCTCTATGATTTGATGCCGATTCCCTTCACCGAAGCGGCGGTCGATCATGTGGTGGCGCGCATCACGCAGGTGCAGGATTTTTTGGGCACGCGGCTGACGCTGGAAAATGTGTCCTATTACACGGCACCTACCGCCGAGCTTTCTGAGCGCGAATTCATCACGGAAATCCTGTCCCGCGCAGACTGTGATTTGCTGCTGGATGTGAACAATGTGTTCGTCAACAGCGTGAATCATGCCTACGATCCCATCGCCTTTTTGAATGCGCTGCCGGTGGAACGGGTGCGCTATCTGCATGTGGCCGGCCATTTGCGGCTCGCGCCGGATTTGATTGTCGATACGCACGGCGCGCCGGTGTCTGATCCGGTTTGGGCATTGCTGGCACACACTTATCAACGGTTTGGCGCGGTGCCGACGCTGCTGGAGCGCGATTTTGACATCCCGCCGCTGGCGGATTTAATGGCAGAAGTCGGCCAAATTCGCGCCATCGGTCGCGGCGCTTGGGCGCAGGCCGCATGAACACGCCGCAGCCCGCAGATTTTCGTGCCCTGCAATCGGCCTTCACGGCGTTTATCCGCCACCCGGATTCCGCGCCGATTCCGCCGGGCTGCGATGCCGACCGGATGCGGCTGTATCACACGCTGTTTTTCAATAATTTCGATGGCGTGCTGGAAACCGCGCTCGAGCGCTTCAAGGCCAGCCTAACGGCGGACGAGTGGCTCGCGCTGGTCAAACCATTTTTTAGCGAAGTGCCGCAGCATTCGCCCTTTCTGGCGGATGTGCCGCTGCGCTTTGCCGACTATGTCGCCGAAGGCAGCCCGGTGCCGCTGAACGCCGCGCAAATCGAGTTGCTGATTTACGAAGCCGCGCTGCACGAATGTCGGATTAGCGGCGATGGTGAAGCCGGTCACGAGGGATCGGCACTATCCCCGCCCGATTCAACCGATGATCTGCTGGCCGCCACCCTGCGGCCTCAACCGGCCAGCCAATTGCTGGAGTGCGCCTACCCGGTACACGATCCGGCGTTTGACCCGCTAACCGCGCCGCCCGCCGCCGCCTGGCTGTGGCTGATGCGCGATGCCGAAGGCGTCGTGCAAACCACGGTACTTTCCGCCGCCAGCGCCCGCTGGTTGATGCTGCTGGACGCCCACGCGGGGCAGGCGGCGGTCGTCAGTTTGGCCGAACTCGCGGCGGAACTCGGGCAATCGCCCACGGAATTAGTCCCTTTCGCCCGCCAGCAACTCGAACACTGGGTGTCGGCGGGTTGGTTGATCGCCGCCCCGGCAACGGGCGAGGAGCAGTAACATGACACGCAGATTCGGCTGGAAATTTTTGGGCGCATGGCTGGCGCTGTTACTCGGTGGAGGAAGCATGAACACATTCGCGGCAGACGCCACCCCCTTGCCGCCCACCCCGGCGCACAGCGAAACCATCGTGCTGGGCATGGGCTGCTTTTGGGGTGCGGAAAAGCGCTTGGCGGCCATTCCCGGCGTGATTTCCACCGAAGTCGGCTACGCCGGCGGCGATGCGAAAGAAGTGAATTACAAAAGCATTTTCACGGTCGAGCGCGCCATCGAATCCGGCCAAAGCCACACGGTGAATGCCGCCGAGGTGGTGAAAGTTACCTACGATCCCGCCAAGGTACCGCTGCAAACCATTCTCGCGACATTTTGGCAAAGCCACGACCCCACTCAAGGCAACCGCCAAGGCAATGATGTCGGCAGCAATTACCGCAGCGCGATTTTCTTCACCACGCCAGAACAAAAAACCGTGGCGGTAGAGACCGAAAAAGTCTACCAAGCCGCGCTCACCAAAGCCGGCTACGGCAAAATCACCACAGAAATCGCCCCGCTGCAAAACTACAACCGCGCCGAGGACTACCATCAGGATTATTTGGAAAAACATCCCGACGGCTACTGCGGCTTGGGCGGCACCGGCGTGCCTTATCCGCAAGCGGGCGTGACGGCCACCAGCACCCTGCCGCCCCCGCTCGATCCCGCCACGCTGAACGCCGACCGGCAATTGATCGTGTTCGAGGCTCCGGACTGCCCCTTCTGCGAGCGCTTCAAAAAAGAAGTGCTCAGCGATTGGCACTCCCCCGTGCCCGTGGTGACCACCCTCAACCCGAACCCGCCCAAAGGTTGGGTGCTCGAAAAAGCCTTGTTCGCCACGCCCACCATTGTCCTGTTCGAACACGGCAAAGAAGTCTCGCGCTACACCGGCTACAGCGGCGACAAAGATCGCTTCTGGAAATGGCTCGGGTTTTATCTGCTCAGCCCGGAACAGCGCAAAATCGCCTTTGACAAAGGCACCGAAGCGCCCGGCACCGGCTCGCACCTCGATGAACAGCGCCCCGGCACCTATGTGGATCCGATCACCGGCGCGCCCCTGTTCCGCAGCGATGCCAAATTCCACAGCGGTACCGGCTGGCCGAGCTTCTTCAACCCCGTTCCCGGCGCGATTGAGCTGCGCACCGACGACTCCTACGGCATGCACCGGGTCGAAGTCATCAGCGCCAGCTCCGGCATTCACTTGGGGCATGTGTTCGACGACGGCCCGCCGCCCAGCGGCAAACGCTATTGCATCAATGGCGATGTGCTCAAATTCATCCCGGATGCACCGGCGAAAAAACCCTGATCGGCACACGACATTGCCCGCCGCGCATTCCTTATAATGAGCGGATGACTTCGACGAGAAGAAACAATGGGCAAACTCCTGTTTTGGTTGGTGGT
>DYMR01000050.1:0-2498 GCA_020721485.1 Halothiobacillus neapolitanus
GGTGACAGGAGCGCACGCATAAAACACCTCGATATTCTAACTAGCAGTTATTGCACATTGTATAAACCCACGGCAACAATATCCCTGGACCGATGGCTGGCATCAGATTTCTTATTTTGGTCTCCGCGACGGTCAGCCAATTCATTCAAGTAACATTGGTTGATATCGCCCGTCACATATTCTCCTGTAAAGCAGGAGCAGTCGAATTCTTTCAGTGTTGGATTGCCCATCCGTACGGAGTCAATCAAGTCGCTCAAATCTTGATAAATCAAACGGTCTGCGCCAATGGTTTTGCAGATTTCTTCAATTTCTCGTTCATGTGCAACGAACTCCGTCGCGGCAGGCATATCGATGCCGTACACATTGGGGAAGCGAACGGGCGGAGCAGCAGATGCCATGTAGACTTTTCTTGCCCCGGCCTCTCGCGCCATACGAATGATTTCTCCGGAAGTTGTGCCTCGCACAATGGAGTCATCCACTAAAAGTACATTTTTCCCACGAAATTCTAGATCAATCGCATTGAGCTTTTGCCGAACGGATCGTTTGCGCATTTCTTGGCCGGGCATAATGAATGTCCGAGCGATGTAGCGATTTTTAACAAAACCTTCTCGATATTTGATGTTTAAGTTAAATGCAATCTCTAAGGCAGCCGTTCGGCTGGTGTCAGGGATGGGAATGACGACATCAATATCATGCCCCTGCCATTCGCGTTGAATCTTAGCGGCTAATTTTTCCCCCATGCGCATCCGCGCACGGTAGACGGAAACATCATCAATAATTGAGTCCGGGCGCGCCAGATAGACATACTCGAAGATACAGGGGGTGTATTTGGGGCTTTCCGCGCATTGTTTGAGAGAAACTTGGCCATCCTGAGTAATAAAAATAGCCTCGCCGGGTGCTAAGTCACGAATTAGCTCGAAGTCGCTGGCTTCAATGGCCACTGATTCAGAGGCAATCATGTATTCCGTAAAACCATCTTTACTTTTTCTCTGCCCGTAGCAGACGGGGCGAATCCCCCAGGGATCTCTAAAGGCGAAGATGCCGCGCCCAGACAATAAGCCGATGACGGCATAGGCGCCTTTCACGCGGCGATGCACGCCGCTGATGGCAGAAAACACCTCATCAATACTGGGAACATCGCCGGCAATTTCAGCCAGTTCGTGTGCGAAGATATTCAGCAGCACTTCCGAATCTGAGTTGGTATTGATGTGACGACGATCCGCCACCCGAACGGCCTCACGCAGTTCGTCCACATTGGTTAAATTGCCATTATGCCCCAGTGCAATACCAAAGGGTGCATTCACATAAAATGGCTGTGCTTCGGCAGATGAGTCGCAACCCGCCGTAGGGTAGCGCACATGCCCGATGCCCATATTGCCGAATAATTGACGCATATGGCGGGTATGAAATACATCTTTAACCAATCCATTTTCTTTTCTCAGAAATAGTCGGTCTTGATCGCAGGTCAGGATTCCCGCTGCGTCTTGCCCTCGGTGTTGCAGCAGGGTTAACCCATCAAACAACATTTGATTGACCGGCGCATTAGAAACAATACCGATAATACCGCACATGGCGAAAGCCTCTGATCGAATTAATGGGGGGCAACAGGCGGGGGCAAAGGAGAGGGCGCGGGCGCCGCAGGCAAAGGCACGGGCGCCGCAGGCACAGGAATGGGCGCTATAGGCGTAGCCGTTGGCAGAGCCGCCGCAGGCAATTCTTTTGGAATTTGCTGGATGTGTTGCATGAAATGTTGCGCCATATCCGCAGGCAGTAATGCTTGAATCCAATCGGCCACGATTTGAAATTGCGGTAACAATACCGATGCTTTCCACCACGGTTCATTCGGCATGGCGGTAAGGTGTGCCAGTAAAATTAAGACCGCGACGATAAATACGCCGCGCACCAGACCGAATACCATGCCCACTGAACGATCAGTGCCTGTGAGTCCCGTTTTGTTGACTAAAGTGGAAATAATCCAGTTGATAATTCCGCCGATAATCAACACCACGACGAATAACACCATGAACGCTAAGGCCACGCGCGCAGAAGGAATATCTACCGCTTTCGGCACCAGGGCAGAGGCTGTCTGCGCAAATCCGATGGCGACGGCGAATGCGGCAACCCAGGTTAATAAGGAGAGGGATTCTTTGACAAAACCCCGCACCAATGAAATCAGCGTGGAAATAACCACGATTGCCAGAATGACATAATCAATAATTGCCATCGCCAGTTCCTTTATAAGCCATTACTTGTTGGGCATCACCAAACCATCGCGCCCGAGTTTTTCTCTCAGCAATACGGTGGTTTGAATGGCCTGATCGCGTGTTTTGTACGGCCCAACTCGAACTCGCCATACCGTGCCTTTTTTGGCGAACAAGGGGGAAAGGTTGACGCGGAAACCCGCTTCTTCAACGGATTTCGCCAAAGCTCGGGCGTTCAATTCGTCCGAAAAACTGCCCAGTTGCACGACCCATTCACCAGATGAGCTGCTGGGCACA
>DYMR01000050.1:2598-8776 GCA_020721485.1 Halothiobacillus neapolitanus
GCCAGCGTATGCATTTGCGACGCGCTGGGCGCGGGTATGTTGATTTGATCCGGCTGTGCCACGGTCGGCGCGGTGGGTACCGGCTGGACGGTGGGTGATTTCAAGCCGCCGGTGTCGAGCCAAAGCGGCAGAATCAGCGCGATCAAGGCCACGATGACCATTCCCCCGATCAATCGCTGACGCAGGCGTGCGCCTGTTTTCGGTTCGGAATTCGTATCGTTCTGTCGTTCGATCAAGGGGATCACCTATCGTCGCAAGGCAGTGTGCGCAACGCGCCAACGGTATGGAATGAACCAAAAACCACCAGCCAGTCACCTGCCCTGCTTTCAATGAAGGCGCGATTATACGCACTCACGATATTCGGTTCATATTGGATGTCGTTTTCGTGCAACGCGCTTGCCGCCTGCTGCAATTGCGCCGGACTGGCTGCCCGGCCACCCTCGAGCGGAGCGAGATACCACGCATCAAATTGATCCGCGCACAATCGCAGCATTGCCTCGATTGGTTTATCCGCCAAGGCGGAAAAAATGGCGCGCCGTTGGCCGTTGGAATTTTGCCATTCTGGCAGGGTGTGCAGGTTGTCCAGCAAGGCGCGGGTGGATTCTTCGTTATGTGCGACATCAAAAATCATCTGCCGACCGGCGCACAGTCTGCGCTCGAACCGCCCGGCCAAGTGCACCGCCAACAAACCTTGGGCGACCGCTTCGGCAGACACCGGCAGTATCGCCCGACCGATTTGCAACAAGGCGACCACCCCCGCTGCATTGTCGATCTGGTGTGCGCCGAACAGCGCGGGTTGCGGCCAAAGACGGTCATCGCCTAGGCCGCGCAGGCGCCATGCACACCCCTCCTTAACCACGGAAAAATCCCGTTGCCGTACTTTCAGGGGGCAACCGATGGATTCCGCGTGAACGATGACGGAAGCGACCGGTTCTGGATCGGCATACACCGCGATTTGGTTCCGCCGCAAAATGCCCGCCTTTTCGCGGCCAATGGCCTCGCGGGTGTCGCCTAAAAACGCTTGGTGATCCAATCCGATCATCGTAATCAAGGCAAGATCGGCCGGCAGAATGTTGACCGCATCCAAGCGCCCGCCCATGCCGACTTCCAGCACCCAGACCCCGCAATCGGCCTGCGCAAAGACCCAAAATGCCAGCACAGTCGCCCATTCAAAATAGCTGAGGCACTCGCTGCCTTCGCAGGCGTGAATCGCTGCCATGCCCGCTGCCAAGTCGGCTTCTTCAGCGGGCATGCCTTGAACCAGGATGCGCTCGTTGAAGTGGGCAAGGTGCGGCGAGGTGTAGCGCCCCACCCGGTAGCCCGCCGCCTGCAAAATGGCATCCAAGAGCGCGCAGGACGACCCTTTGCCGTTGGTGCCCGCCACGGTAATAACCACGGGCGGCACGATGCCGTGGCGCGCTTGCAGGCGATGCCACACCCGCTCGACGCGGGTTAAACCGAGTTCAATATGGCTCGGATTGCGCTGCTCCAACCACGCCGCCCACTGGCTAAACGCGGTGAAATGAGCGGGATCACTCACGCGGCGGAGTCTTTAGGCGGTGCATCTTTGTGTTGCAGCACCGCGATGAGTTCGGCAATTTTCATCCGCAACTCGGCACGGGGCACGATCAAGTCAATCGCACCATGCGCCAACAAAAATTCGCTGCGCTGGAAGCCTTCGGGCAGGGTTTCCCGCACGGTTTGCTCGATGACACGCGGGCCGGCGAAGCCAATCAGGGCATTCGGCTCCGCGATTTGAATATCGCCGAGCATGGCCAGCGAAGCCGACACCCCGCCCAGGGTGGGATCGGTCAGCACCACAATAAATGGCAAGCGCTCTTTGGCCAACCGCGTGAGTGCGGCCGAAGTTTTCGCCATTTGCATCAGGGAAAACAGCGCTTCTTGCATCCGCGCGCCCCCCGAGGCGGTAAAACAGACCAAGGCGGATTTTTGCGTGATGGCCGTTTGCACCGCGCGCACGAATTTCTCGCCCACGACCGCCCCCATCGAGCCGGCCATAAAAGCAAAGTTGAAGCCCGCCACCACGACCGGAAGCTGGTGCAACCGACCGCGCATTACCACCAGGGCATCGGTTTCGCCGGTGGCTTTTTGGTTGCCAATAATGCGATCACGGTATTTTTTTTGATCGCGAAATTTCAGGACATCCACCGGCGCGATTTCGCCGAATAATTCTTCGCGCCCTTGCGGATCTAAAAATGCATCCAATCGTTCACGCAGGCCGATGCGCATGTGGTGCCCGCATTTTGGGCAAACCTGCAAATTCCGTTTCAATTCATCACGGTAAAGCACTGTGTCGCAACCATCACATTTCACCCACAACCCTTCCGGTACCGCCCGTTTGGCAGTGCTTTGCGTGCGAATGCGCGAGGGAATCAGTTTTTCTAACCAGCTCATCGTCAAACCTCGGCCTTAAGCGGCGGGAAAAGCGCGATCAAGCGCGTTGCGAATGTCTTGCATGAAGCCCTGCGCGGTGCGCGTTAACTGCTCGGCATCACTCGAATCAATGGTCGCCAGCAAGCTGACCAAGGCGCTGCCGATAATGACCGCATCGGCATTGGCCGCCGTCGCCACCGCCGTTGCCGCATCGCGAATCCCGAAGCCGACGCCCACCGGCAAGCCGCAGACGGTGCGCACCATCGCCAAACGGGCGGCGAGCGCATCGGTATCCAAATGCCCCGCGCCGGTCACGCCTTTGAGCGAGACATAGTAAACAAAGCCGCTGGCGAGCTCAGCCACGGTTTTTACCCGCTCGGGCGGAGTGGTCGGCGCCAGCAGGAAAATCGGATCCAAGCCCGCAGCGCGCAGCGTGGGCGCGGAAATATCGGCTTCTTCTGGCGGTAAATCCACCGTCAACACGCCATCGACCCCCGCCTGCGCGGCGGCGGCGGCAAATGGGTCGATGCCCATCACCTCAATGGGGTTTTGGTAGCCCATCAAAATCACCGGCGTGTGGCTATTTTGCGTGCGGAATTCCTGCACCATCGCCAGAACATCCCGTAGTGAAACCCCCTGCGCGAGCGCGCGCTCATGGGCGCTGGCGATCACGGAACCGTCGGCCATCGGGTCAGAAAAAGGCACGCCCAATTCCAACATATCGGCACCGCCGGCAACCAAATGGTGCATCAACGGCACGGTGTGGCGCGCCAAGGGATCGCCCGCCGTAATGTACGGAACCAACAATTTGCGGCCACTGGCGCGCGCGCGGTCAAACAAAGCGGCAATGCGGCTCATAGGGCAATTCCTTCCAGTTTGGCGACGGTATTGATGTCTTTATCCCCACGACCCGACAAATTCACCAGCAGGATTTTGTCCCGACCCAACTGCGGCGCGAGTTTTTTGGCATAGGCCACCGCGTGGGAGGATTCCAGCGCCGGAATAATGCCTTCCAGCCGAATCACATCGTGGAAAGCGGACATGGCTTCGGCATCGGTGATGGCGTCGTAACTCACGCGCCCCAAATCTTTGAGCCAGCTATGTTCCGGGCCAACGCCGGGATAATCGAGCCCCGCCGACACAGAATGCGTGCCAATGATTTGACCGTTCTGATCTTCCATCAGATAGGTGCGGTTGCCGTGCAGTACGCCGGGCCGACCGGCGGTGAGCGGCGCGGCATGCCGACCGGTTTCCACCCCGTCCCCGCCCGCTTCGACGCCATACAAGGCCACCGAGGCATCATTCAAGAATGCATGGAAAATGCCGATGGCGTTCGAGCCGCCCCCGACGCAGGCCACCACCGCATCGGGCAAACGACCGGTTTTTTCCAGCAACTGCGCCCGCGCTTCGCGGCCAATCACCGATTGAAAATCCCGCACCATTTGCGGATACGGATGCATGCCGGCCGCCGTGCCGATGATGTAAAAGGTGTTATCGACATTCGTTACCCAGTCGCGCATGGCTTCGTTGAGCGCATCTTTCAGGGTGCGGGTGCCCGATTCAACCGGCACCACCGTCGCGCCGAGCAATTTCATGCGGTACACATTCGGCATTTGCCGCACCACATCTTCGGCACCCATGTAGATCACGCATTCCAGACCCAGACGGGCAGCCACCGTGGCCGTCGCCACACCGTGCTGCCCTGCGCCGGTTTCCGCGATGATGCGGGTTTTACCCAAACGCTTGGCAAGCAGCGCCTGACCGATCGCGTTGTTGATCTTGTGCGCGCCGGTGTGGTTGAGGTCTTCCCGTTTGAACCAAATTTCCGCGCCATATTCTTCGCTCATGCGGGCGCAGCGGTACATGGCAGACGGTCGGCCAACATAATCGCGCAAATCTTGCTCGAATTCTTTAACGAAATCAGGGTCTTGGCGATACTTCGTGTAGGCCGCCTCAAGTTCGCTGACGGCGGTCATCAAAGTTTCCGCCACGAATTTTCCACCGTAGGCGCCAAACCGGCCTCGGGCATCGGGATATTGGCCGAAATCAAAATCTGTCGGGTTGAATGTCACAGGAGCTAAGTTCTTGTCTGTCAATGCGTTAGACAATTGAGTTCACCTTAAAAATAAAATCTTGAATTTTTTCAGCGGATTTAATGCCCGCCGAAATTTCCACCCCGCTGGATACATCCACCGCGTAGGGCGCGAGGGCGTGAATGGCGGATTGCACCGTGTCTGCGGTCAACCCGCCCGCCAAAATAAAGGGCTGGGCATGTTGGCCTGTCGGCCATCGTGACCAATCAAAAGACTGCCCCGTGCCGCCGAGTGCGCCGCTGGCGTGGCTATCGAGCAAAAACCCGCGCGCTGTGGGGTGATCGGCCATCACCCGCGCCAATTCTTTAGAATCCGCAAGAACATCCGCACCCAAGGCTTTGATATACGGTCGATTGAACTGGCGGCAATACGCGCCCGTTTCTCGTCCGTGAAATTGCAGCAGATCGGGCGAGAGCGTTTCAATCACTTCACGCACCTTCGCCTCGGGCGCATCGAGCAACAGCGCCACGGTTTGCACGAAGGGTGGCACTGCCGCGAACAAGGGCGCGGCGGCATCCACGCTCAGCGCCCGCTTACTGGCCGGAACGAAGACAAAACCCAGCGCATCCGCGCCCGCCGCCGCCGCCACCGCCACATCTTCCAGCCGTGTTAAACCACAGACTTTGACGCGGGTACGGCGTGGGGTGAGAACCGGAGCATTTGGGGAGGTAGGCAACATGATGGCGCGGGCGAATTCAAAACACAGCGGGATAAGGAGCACAAGATTCTAGCAGGAGGCGGCAACTTCTGGCGCGGGCATTGCTTCACCCTGCCAAAATGCGGGGCGAGCACTCGGCATCTCGATGCCAAAGGCTTCGGGGTAGCGCACGGCGGCGAGATACAAACCGTCGGGTGGCGCGGTCATGCCTGCGGCTTCTCGCTGACGGGCAAGCAAAATTTCTTTGACCGACTCGACCGGCCATTTGCCCGCGCCCACTGGCAGCAGCGTGCCGACGATATTGCGCACCATGTGATGCAAAAAGGCGTTGGCGGTAATATCCAGCGCAAGGTATTCGCCAAACCGTTGAATTTTCACCGATTCAATGCGGCGCCACGGGGTGTGCGATTGACAATCCTGAGCGCGAAAACTGGTGAAATCGTGCTCCCCAACCAAACATTGTGCCGCCGCGTGCATGCGTTCGGCATCCAGCGCGGGTCGCCACAGCGTCACCCTGCCCGCATGCAGCGCCGATCGGGTGGCGCGATTCAACAGCACATACCGATAGCTGCGGGCGGTGGCACTGAAGCGGGCGTGAAATTCCGCCGGAACCCGCCGCGCCCACAGCAGGCTGATGTCTGCGGGTAAAGATTGCACTCCGCCCAACAGCCAGGCCACATCGGGGCGCTCTGCGGTGGTGTCGAAATGGATGACCTGATGGCTCGCGTGGACACCGGCGTCGGTGCGCCCCGCGCAGACAATGCTCACCGGTGTGTCGGCCACTTTCGACAGCGCCGTTTCCAAGCGCGCTTGCACCGAATCTACCGCCGATTGCCGTTGCCAGCCGTGGTAGTTCGAGCCGTCGTATTCCAAACCCAGGGCGATGCGATACATATATTGTGTGTTCATTGTCGCGGTGAAATCTGCGCGCATGGTAAATCAAGCCGACAGATTCAATGCGTGCGCCGCGAAATTTCCATACGAAAATTGCACTTATAGAATATAAGCATTTTCTAATAAAGTGCTTGTATGC
>DYMR01000050.1:8876-11641 GCA_020721485.1 Halothiobacillus neapolitanus
CGTTTGCCATGTTCCTGCTTGAAACTGCTTGAAACCGCATGAGACTTCACGAGACCCCCTACCGATGCACACATTCTTGATGAAACACCGCGCCGTGACCGGTGGGCGGCCTGCATTTTCTGTATGGACGGGGTCGTTTTTGGCCTGCGCCTTGCTGGCCGGCAATGGGGTTCAGGCCGAACCCTCGCCGCGCCCCGCGCTGGCGCCCTTATCCGCGCCTAACCCGGAAGGCAAAGGGCTGACGATTGCCGACGCCATCGAACTCGCCCTGTCGCAAAACCCGATGATGCAGCAAGCGCATGCGCGCATTGCCGAAGCCGAAGGCGCGATTCAGGAAGCCAACGGCAGCCGCTTACCCAAGCTGGATGTGTCGTTCGGCGCGATGGGCTCGAACAATGCGCTGAATGTGTTCGGCATGAAGCTCAATCAAGGGCGCGCCAATTTCAACGACTTCGGCGTGCAGCAATTTTTCACCGAAGCCGGGCCGACTTTCGGCGATTTGGCCGGCGCGAGCGCGAATCCGCCGGATGCGCTGAACCACCCCGGCTGGTATCACAATTTTCAAACCAGCGTGAAACTGTCGGTACCGGTATACAACGGCGGCAAAATTCGAGCGATGCGGGATCAAGCGCAGGCGCTGCTTTTGGCCGCGCAATCGGGCGATCAAGCGGCGCGGCAGCAGTTGATTATGCAGGTGGTGCAGGCCTACGCGGGGATTGATGCCGCCGATGCCTTTGTCAAAGTGACTCGGCAAGCGATTGAAGCCGCGCAATCCTACCGTGATTTGAGCAAGAAGATGTTTGCGCAAGGCGTGGTTTCTAAAAGTGATTTGCTCAAAGCTGAGGTAAATTTAGGCGATGTCACCCTGCGCCATCAGCAAGCGCTCGATCAACGCGCCAACGCGCTGGATGCCTTGCGCATCGTGACCGGTGTGCCGGCAACAGAATCGGTACACATCAATCAACAAGTGGCGATTGCGCCGGTGGACCTGAGTTTGGCGCAAGCCCGTGAAGCGGCGCTGAACAATAACCCCCAACTGACGGCGATTGGCCGGCAAATTGATGCGGCGCAAGCGGGCGTGACCGCCGCGCGTTCCGTCTACAAACCGCAATTCAACCTGATGGCGCAGCAAGATTGGAACAGCAGCACGCTGGCTTTGAAGAACGATTCGTACACCGTGGGCGGCGTGTTGAGCTGGCAGGTGTTGGATTTTGGCGCACGGGCGGGTCAGGTAGATCGCGCCGTCGCGGGCTTGTCGCAAGCGCAGGCGCAGCAGCAGGTGGCGGGCAATCAACTGGCGAATCAAGTTGGGGAAATTTGGCGCTCGGCTACTTTGGCTGAACAGCGTTTGGCGGTGAAAAAACTGGCGATTTCCCAAAGCGAAGAAGCCACGCGGCTCGAAAATTTACGCTATGCGCAAGGGCTTTCCACCATGACCAACCTGCTGCAAACGCAGGCGGAATTGGATAAAGCCCGCGCCGAATATGTTTCGGCACAATTTGAAGTGATTGCCCAGCGTGCCGCCTTGTTGCTGGCCACGGGCAACCTGACGCCAGAGCGCATCAGTGGCACGGCGCTGCCTCGCTGATTTGCCCCGCTGAATTGAATTTAAGACTGATTAGGTGCTCCCCATGACCGCATGTACTTCCCCTTCGACCCGGCGCAGCCTGCCGGGTGCGTTGCCGATCTTGTTGCTGGCCACGCTCGGTTTCAGTGCGTTTGGCTTAAGCGGCTGCGGCGGGCATGGCGAAGCCACCGCCCCGCAAGCGCCCGCGCTGTCGAACACCCCGATTCCGGCCACCCTGGCCACGGTTCATACCCAGAATTTGCCGGTTCAGGCGCGCTTTCCTGGTTCGGTGATTACCTCGGATCAAGTGTCCGTCAGTTCGCGGGTGATGGGCTATGTCCGCAGTGTGGATGTGCACGAAGGGCAAACCGTGAAGGCCGGTGAAACGCTGCTCACCATCGATGCGACCGATGTGACCGGCGCCATCAGTCAGGCGCGCGCGGAACTCAGCAAAGCCAATGCCGGGCTGGCCGACGCCAAATCCAATTACGAGCGGTATCAATCGCTGTATCAGGAAAGCGCCGTGCCGAAACAGGTGTTCGATCAAATGCAAACGGCCTACAAGGTTGCGCAAGGAAATTTCGCGGCGGCCCAAGCCGGCGTCAAACAGGCGGAAGCTCAGCTTTCGTATGTGAAATTAACTGCGCCTTTTGCCGGCACCGTCACCAGCCGCATGGTCGATCCGGGGCAAATGGCCAACCCCGGCAGCCCCTTGCTCACCCTGCAAGGCGGCGGTCAAAAACAGGTCGAAGTGCAGGTCAACAGCCAAGCGTTTTCCACGCTGAAACTCGGCGAACCGCTGGCCGTGAGCTACACCGATTTTTCCGGCAATCCGCATCACTTCAATGGGGCGATTGAGCGCATGGTGGATGCCACCGATCCGGTCACGCACACCCACACCGTCAAAATTGGCGTGCCGGCGACGGTCGATGTGCGCAGCGGTAACTATGTGGTGGTTTCCGTCACGGTGGCGGAGCAACCGGGCATGGTGGTGCCGCAGGCGGCGGTATTCGATCGCGGCGGCGTGCGCGGCGTGTTCGTGCTCAGCAAAGACAACCGCGCCTGGTTCCGCATGGTGCGGCTGGGCAGCGTCGTGGGCGAGCAGATTGAAGTGCTGGCCGGGCTGGAAGATGGCGAAACCCTGGTGTTTCAAACGCCCGATCGGTTAGAAAACGGCATGCTGATTGATGTGAAATCC
>DYMR01000051.1 GCA_020721485.1 Halothiobacillus neapolitanus
CCGCGCGGCGTTTGATGCCGCTTTGGCCGAACGAATTGACGCTTGCCAGCCCGATTGGATCGTGCTGGCCGGTTTCATGCGTATTTTGACGGCGGAGTTCGTCGCACATTTCTTGGGGCGACTGATCAACATCCATCCCTCGCTGCTACCGAAATATCCGGGGCTCGATACCCACGCGCGCGCTCTGGCCGCTGGCGAACACGAACACGGTGCCACCGTGCATTTTGTCACCCCGACGGTGGATGCCGGTCCGCCGATCATTCAAGGCGTGCTCCCGCTGACGCCTGCGGATGATCTGAGCACCCTCCCCGCCCGCGTCCACCAGCTCGAACACCGCATCTACCCGGAAGCCCTGCGGTTACTCATCAGCGGTGCGCTGCGGTTTAAAGACGGCCAAGCGCGCTGGCGGGATGGCCGCACCGCGCCGCAACAACTGCGCGAAATCTGATTGTTCACCCCCACCCCAGCCCTCCCCCCTCAAGGGGGAGGGTGTTCGGCTCGTGTTCATTTTGGGCGAGGCGATTGCCGACCAGCCCCCCCTCAAGGGGGAGGGGGCTCGGCTTGGATGACCCCCAGCCCGTCCAGGGTCGCGGGGCAGCGCGACCCGCTTCGCCCCCCTCAAAAGGAGGGCGCACGCCCCCGCACGCCCCCGAACGACCCCGCACGGCAATCGCTCAGCCCGCCGGAAACACTCCGGTTGAAAGATACCGATCCCCGCGATCACACACGATGGTGACGATCACGGCGTCAGGGTTTTCCCGCGCGATTTGCAGCGTCGCCGCCATCGCCCCGCCCGAAGAAATCCCCGCCAAAATTCCCTCGGTACGCGCCAGTTGACGGGTGGTTTCCTCCGCCGAGACTTGATCGACATCAATCACCCGATCCACCACTTCCGGGCGGAAAATTTTCGGCAAATACGCCGCCGGCCAGCGCCGAATACCGGGAATTTGTGCGCCATCCGCCGGTTGCACCCCCACAATTTGAATCGCGGGATTTTGTGATTTAAGAAACTGACCAGTGCCAACAATCGTGCCGGTGGTGCCCATCGCCGAAACAAAATGCGTGATGGTTCCGGCCGTATCGCGCCAAATTTCCGGCCCCGTCGAAACAAAATGCGCTGCGGGATTATCCGCATTGCTGAACTGATCGAGCACCACGCCCTCGCCCCGTGCCGCCATCGCCGTCGCCAGATCGCGCGCACCTTCCATCCCGGCGGCCTTGGGCACCAAAATCAATTCCGCCCCATACGCCGCCATGGATTGCCGCCGCTCCAGCGACATATTGTCCGGCATGATGAGGGTCATCTTCAGCCCCAGCGTGGCCGCCACCATCGCCAAAGCAATGCCCGTATTGCCCGAAGTGGCCTCGATCAGCCGGTCGCCAGGGCGAATTTCCCCGCGCGCCAGCGCCGCCCGCACCATGTGCAAGGCCGGCCGATCCTTCACCGATCCGCCCGGATTATTGCCCTCTAATTTACCGAGCACCGTGCCGGCACCCGCGCCCGCCAGCCGCGCAATGCGCACCAGCGGGGTGTTACCGATCAAATCAGCCAAGGACTGCGCATTCATTAGAAAAGATTCTCATGTCGTGGAATGCACCGGATTGTCGCATAATCGCCCGTCACCACCCGCTGCTGCTGCCAACCCCATGAATTCCGACGCCGTATCCCACCCGCATCAAACCGCTCAGGCCGCCCTAGCCGCCCAAGCCACCCCAGCGCGACGGTATCGGGCGGTTTGGGCACAAATCGTGGCGACTTGGCCGTTGTTGGTCGGGGTGTTTCTCGGCCTGCCGTTGTCCGCGTCCCTTCTGCCTGCCGAATGCCCGCCCCTGCCCGCCGTGGCCGGTGGCACGGCGTGGTTTGCGTTTTGGGTGTTGGTCTGGTGGCAATGGCAGTCACGCTACGACCGCCCCAACTACCGCCGCGTGGCGCGTATTTCCGGCCAGCAAATTGCGGAAATCAACCAAAACTGGATTACCCCGCTCGGGCATATTCGTGCCGCCACCGATGCCTTGGCCGTCACCAACGAGCAGGCGGGCATTCATGAACGGCTCACGCCCGAACTCGCGATCATTCGCGCGGCCAATGCGGAATTGCGGCTAGCCATCGAAAATGTGCTCGATTACTACGAAGCCACCACCGGACGGCTGCGCGCCACGCCGCGCAAAATGGACATTCGCCTGCAAATCGAAGACATCGTGGCGGAATGGCAGATTCCGGCGCAACACCGCGTTGGGCTGATTCAATACATTTGCTTTCAGGATATGCCGGGGCACATTGAAATCGACATTCGCCTCCTGCGGCGACTGCTCGATAACCTGCTGCTGCAACTGCTGAACGAACCCCACCTCAGCGACTGCTGCGTAACCTTGCTCGAATGCGAACCGGAAGGGGAAAATCCGCCCGACAGCCCGCATTTTGAGCTCATCATCGACGGTCGCCCGCCGCAAGGCCGGCAAGGGTTTGGCGAAACCCTGCCCACGCAAGACCCGCGCTTACCGCCGGACAACCCCCTGCTCATGGGCAATGCCCTGTCGCTGTGGCTGATCGACCAATTCACCGATCTGCTCCATGCCCGCCTCACGCGCGGCACCACGCGGGGCGACCGAGTCGGTTTTCGCCTGCAATTTCCCGCCGCCATCCTCTCGCCGCACCAACCCTGGCACCCGTGGCTGGATGGTGTGCGCTGCGCGGTGCTGACCGAGTCGACAATTCACGCCCAAGCGTGGCGGGGGCAGCTCTCCGCCTTGGGCGCCGATTTGGTGCTTGACCCCATTAATGAATCTGGCCATGAAGCGGGTCATGAATCCAACCATCAAACCGGCCACCATCCTAGCGATTCCGGCGATTCCGGCGATTCCGGCGCGCCGCACGGCAACGCCCAACGCCCACCGTTGGACTGCCTGTTTTTAGACAGCGCGCAATGGCATGTGCTCAGCACCGCGCATGTCGGCTGGTTCAACCAAATGGCCAAAACCACCCGCATCATCGGCCTGTGCAGCCAGCTTTCCCTGCGGGGTCGTCCGCAACAACAGCTCGACTGGGCGGAATTCACCCTGCCGCTGTTTGTGCGGCAGCGCGTACTGCAAACCCTGTTGCCCCGCATCGTCCACACCCAAACCCCGTTGCCGACCGTCGCCGCGACCCGCCCAACCCCCACCCCGCGCACCGCCACCCCCGGTCTGCCCTCGTTCAGCGGCCGCACGGCGTTGGTCATTGATGATGACCGCATCTACCGCGCCCACCTCATCAACCTGCTCAAGCAGGTGGGCGTGGATGTCCTGATCGCCGCCGATGGCAAAACCGGCATTTCCACCGCCGAACATGCCGATCTCGACCTCATCCTGACCGATATGCACCTGCCGGACATCCTCGGCACCGGCATTGTCCGCATGGTGCGCAAACAGCCCCGTCACCTGCACACCCCGATCATCGCCATCACCGCCAACATTCAAACCTCCGTGCATCAAGCCCTGCTCGATACCGGGGCAGACATGGTGCTGGGGAAACCGGTGTCCTTGGGCGAACTCATCAACGCCATCAGCCAGTTTTTCGCGCCCACACAACAAGAACCGCCCACGCAACCGCAGGCCGAAATTAAAACCGATGAAGTTCTCGATGCCCTGCTGTGCGATGAGTTACCGATTTACCGTGAACACTTGCTCCAGCCCGAACACGAACCGACCGAATTACGCCACCTGGCGCACAAACTGCGCGGCGCGGCGGCTTGCTGCCAAGCACGCCAGTTGCAAAGCCTGGCCGGGCAACTGGAAGATCAACTCGGTTTAGCCACCATCGATTTCGCCAGCGTCACGCGGTTACAGGCGCAACTGGTGAGCACCATCGACCAAACGCTGAAAGAACGGCATTGCACCGCCTTCCGCAAACCATCCAAAAACCCCCACGCCTTATAAAAAAATTCATGGTATTGTCTGAAGCAAATGTTTATATGCTCCCAAAACTAAAATGACACCGTCTCCCCAACTCACGCATGGCCGCTGAATAAGGAAATCGCCCGGATGGCACCACTGGATGAAGTTCTCGCTGCGCTTGCCCACCCCGTGCTCGTTTTAGATGCGCAGGGCGAGTTGGTATTCATCAACGACCACGCCCGCCATCTCTTGGGTTTGCCGCAAGACAGCGCCCATTCGCTCGACCTCACCCTCGGCAAGCTGTATCGACAAAACGGCAGCCCGGTGGTCGCCGGCGATCTCGACACCCCCGCGCCGCTGCCGGTGCGCGCCCATCCCGATTCCGCCCTCGAAGAAGAATATGAACTGCGTTGCCGCCGCTTGAGCGATGGCAGCCGCTGCCTTGAATTACTGCCGGTGGCGCATCATGCCGGCGTGCCGCTGGATGCCCTGACCGGCCTGATGGAACGCGGGCAAATGCTGAGCCTGATCGGCATGAAGCGCCAAAGCGGGCGCGGCGCGCTGATTTTGATCGACATCGACCGCCTCAAAATCATCAACGATTATTTGGGGTATCACACCGGCGATCGAGTGATTCACGCACTGGGGCACGCATTCCGAGCGCACATCTCGCCAGAAGTCATGCTCGCGCGCTGGAGCGGGCATGAATTCATGGCGTTGGTGCCCGAGGCCATCATCGAGCGAACAAACGAGATTGCCAATCAATTCAACCAGATCGCGCATGCTCTGCCGCTGGCGCAACACCTCAACCTGCCCGGTGGTCGGCTGAGTTTGAGTGTGGGCTACACCCGTTTTTCTGCCGAACACGGTGAATCAACCACGCGCGATCCGCTCACCGAGGTGAATGCGGCAGTGTACGAAGCCAAGCGCGCCGGGCGTAACCGCAGCATTAATGCCCAACACCTGAGCCGCCCGTCGATTTACATCACCGGCGGCACCTTGGAAACCGCGCTGAAAGAGGAGCGCATCTTGGCGGCGGTGCAGCCCATCGTCGATCTGCGCACGCGGCAAGTCGTGGCGGATGAATCCCTCGCGCGGATGATTACCCCCGAAGGCCGCATCATCGCGGCGGGCGAATTCATCGAGGCCGCCTCCGCCCTGCAACTGGCGCACCGGATCGACCACCGCATCATCAAACAAACCATCAACTACTGCGTCACCAGCCATTTCTCGGTGCCGCGCGCGCATTTCGTCAACATTTCCGGCGATTTTTTGCGCCACCCCGAACTGATCGACGACATCATCATCACCGCGATGAACGCCTGCGGTTGCACCCACCCCGATCAGCCGGATGACCGCAAAACCAAACCCTTGGTCATCGAAATGACCGAGCGGGAATTGGTGTACGACATCGCCGAAGCGTTCACCAGCCTCAAACCTTTGGTGGATTTCGGCCTGCGCCTCGCGCTGGATGATTTCGGCAGTGGCTATTCTTCCTACCGCTATCTGCTGGATCTGCCCTTCCACTTCCTGAAAATTGAAGGCGAGCTGGTGCGGCACATCACCACCAATCCCAAAGCGCGCAAAATCGTGCAGCACATTCAGCAAATGGCGACCGACATGGAACTCACCACCGTGGCGGAATTCATTGGCGATGAAGACACGGCGCAATGTCTGGCCGATATGGGCGTCGATTGGGGGCAAGGCTTCTATTTGGGCAAGCCGGAATTGATCCACAACCCGTTCGCCCCCGAACCCACCAAACGCCAACTCTGGCAGGGAATCACGCGCTAACCTCCTATGCTGGCACTCCCCCGCCTACCCGACCGCTGGCGCGCATGGATTCCGCCCATCCTCACGCGGCCTTTGCCGTGCTCGCGGCGGCTGCGGCGGGCGTTCATTGCCCTGCTCGCACTGCTGCTGTTCTGGACTTCCCTCGCGTGGTGGCTGCCGCCGCTACTCACCCCCCGCCTCGCCAAAATCGCCAGCGAACAACTGGGGCAGCCGGTACAGATTGGCCGCTTGATCGTGCTGCCGTGGATGTTGCGGGTCGAAGTCGAACAACTGCGCATCGGGGAAGCCGCCGCGCCCCTGCTGACGCTCAACCGCGCGATGGTGGATGTGTCGCTGCGCAGTATTTGGGATCGCGCGCCCGTCATTGACGCCATTCAACTGGTCGATCCCGTGGTTCACTTGGCACAATCTGCCAAGGGGCAATGGAACATCGCGCCGATCATCGCGCGGTTTGCGTCGCCCCCGAATACCGCCGCCCCAAACACCCCGCCGCCGCCGTTTTCCCTGGCGAATGTGGCGCTCATCAATGGCCGCGTGGTCATTGACGATGCTCGGGCAGGCGTCACCCACCACATTGACGACCTGAATATCACCCTGCCCGCCCTGAGCAATCTGCCCGATCGGGAATATCTGCCCGCGTTGCCGCGACTGGTCGCACGCATCGACGGCAGCGCCTTGGCGGCAGATGCACAAGCCGAAGTTTTCCTCCCCGGCCTGCCAACCCGCGTCAACCTGCACTGGCAAGGGATTGATTTGGCGAAAATCATGACCGCTGCGGCGCCCTATCTACCGCCCGCATTGCCGCTGTCACTGCAACAGGGGCAACTCGGCCTCAGGCTGCAAATCAACAGCCAACAAGCCAACGCGCAAAATCCGACGGGCATGCTGCACATCGGCGGCGATCTCGCGCTGAAAAATTTGGCCGTGCAGACCACCGCCCAGGCCACCCTTCGGGGCATCGGCCAAACGATTGACCAACTCCAAGTGCAGGGGCTTTCGGTCGATATTCCCCAACGCCGCGCGCAAGTGGCCGCCGTGCTGCTCAACGCGCCGCAAACCACCGTGGATTTGCCCACCGCGCTGCACCCCGCAACCACACCGACCGCCGCCACAACCTCCGCCGCCGACCCAACCGCCAACGCCCCGGCGCCATCGGCTCATTCTGCCGAATCATCCACTCCGGTGCCGGTGCCCGACCCGACTGCCCAGCCTGCCGCGCCGTCATCAACCCCATCCCCATCCACACCGTGGCAATGGGCGGTCGATCACATTCAAATTCAGCAAGGGCAAATCACCCTGCAAGACCCGGCATGGCCGCAAGCGCGCCGCTGGCAAAACCTGAACGCCACCCTCGCGCAAGTTCATGACCCCGCGAGCAGCCCGCTGCCCACCGCCTTCACGCTATCGGCGCAAACGGCCGATGCCGCGCCCGCCAACCTGACGCTCACCGGCTCAGCAAACCTCTCGCCCACCCCGAGCGTTCAGCTCAGCACATTCGCGCTAAACAATCTCGATCTCGCCGGTTGGCTGCGCCCTTGGGCGAGCCTGCTGCCGGTTAGTCTCGATACCGCCACCCTGTCTGTGGCCGGCCAAGCGCAGTGGCAACCCCAGCATTGGCGCGTGAATCAAGGGCAAATCACCCTCGCCGCCGTCCATGCCGCACCGCGCGCCGCACCGGAAGGCAATGCCCTTTCCTGTGCCGCGTTGCGCGTTGAAGGGATTGACGCCGAAGCCACCGCCCAGCAAGCGCCCACGGTTCACCTCAGCGCCGTCGCCGCCGATCAACTGGTTTTGGATGCCACCCGCGATGCGCGCGGCCAATGGACGGCGCTGACACAGCCGAATGAAGCCCGAACGGAGAAAAATTCAGGCGAGAAAGATTTAGACGAGAAAATAAAAGACAAGAAAATAAAAGACAAGAAACCCATTGCAAAAGAACGAGCAAACAAATCTACCGGCACAAAGACTGCCGCCCCCACGCTCGACATTGCCCAACTGCGCTGCACCGGCTGCGCGGTCACAGTCATCGACCAAACCGTTCGGCCCGTGGCGCGTTTGGGCTTGAAAAACATCGAGTTCAGCGCACAGTCGATTGATCCGGCACAACTCAACCGCCCCATCCCCTTCACTTTTAAGGCGCAAAGTCTGACGCAGGGCGGCCTGGCTTTCGATGGGCAAATCCAGCCGAAACCCTTGGCGCTCAAGGCGCGGGTCGATGTCAACGGCCTCGCGCTGGCGCCGATTCAGCCGTATTTAGATCCGTTCGTGAACATCCGCCTGCAATCGGCGGCGCTGTCCACCCAAGGCAATCTGACGCTGGCCGGTTCGGAAAAAACCCCGCTCACCCGCGCACAATTCAACGGCGATGGCGCGTTGAAACAAGTGTTTGTGCGCGACCGGCTGACCAACAGCCCGTTTTTGCGCTGGCAATCCTTGCAGTTGCAACGCATGGCGGTGAACTGGTCGCCCAGCGGGCTGGAAACGGATTTGGGTGCCGTCGAGCTTAACCAGTTTTTCGGGCGCGTCATCATCAACCCCGATGGCCATTTGAACTTGAGTGACATCGTCAAAACCGCCAAGAACGAGGCCACCCGCTCCGTGACCGAAGTGACGCCCGCCCCGCAAACGCTGCCTGCGGGGGAAGCCAGCGCGCCGCTCGCGGCCAACCCCAACCCGCCGCCGAAACTGCGCTGGCGCAGCATCACCGTGCGCGGTGGGCAGGTGGACTTTACCGACCACTTCATTAAGCCGAACTACTCCGCCAAAATCACCGATCTGGCCGGCTCAGTCTCTGCGCTGGCATGGAACGACCCGACCGAAGCCAACATTGCGCTGGCTGGGCGGGTTGATGGCAGTGCGCCGGTCGAAATCAAAGGGCAGGCCAACCCCTTGGCGCGGCCACTGGCATTGGATATTACCGCCGACACCCAAGGCATCGAACTCACCCGGCTTTCCACCTATGCCGCCCGATACGCGGGCTACGGCATCGAAAAAGGCAGCCTCTCGGCCACGCTGCATTATTTGGTGAAAGACAACCAACTCACCGCCAGCAACCACATCGTGCTCGATCAACTAACCTTCGGCGCGCCGGTGGATAGCCCAGAAGCCACCAAACTGCCGGTGCTGCTCGCCGTCTCGCTGCTGCAAGATCGCAATGGCGTTATCGACATCGAATTACCCATCAGCGGCACGCTCACCGATCCCGAGTTTTCCATGGGCGGCATCATCGTCAAAGTCATCGTGAATTTGCTGACCAAGGCGATTACCGCGCCGTTTTCTCTGCTGGCTTCCGCGTTCGGTGGCGGCAAAGAAAACCTGGCCGTCTTGCCGTTTGATCCGGGCAGCGAGGCGCTCGGCAGCCAACAAACCGAACAGCTCGACACCCTCATCAAAGCGCTGAACGACCGACCGCAACTGAAACTCGACATCACCGGCTTTGCCGACCCCGCCGTGGACGCGGACGGGCTCAAAGCCGCGCGTTTGCTGCACGAAATGAAAAAAGCCAAGGCCAAAGCGACCGATCAGCCGGTCGATGGCGTCACCCTCAGCCCCGAAGAGCGCACGCGCTGGCTGACGGTCGTGTACAAAAACACCCCATTAAAAGACAAACCAAAAAATTTGGTCGGGCTCACCAAAGCCATTCCCGATACGGACATGGAACAGCGGTTATTGGCGGCGATGGTCATCAGCCCGCAAGATTTGGAACACTTGGCCAATCAGCGGGCGGATGCAGTGCGTGCCTATCTGACGGCACCGGGGAAAATCGCGCCGAATCGGGTGGGGCTGACCGCTTCCCACCTCGGCACCAAGGATCAGCAAGGCGAAGGAAGCACCGCGCGCGTGCAGTTTTCACTGCATTAAATTTCAATCAATGCATGCCCGGCTCATGTCCGGCTCATGCCCAGCGCACGCACCGGCGCTTGTCGAAAGCAGCCGCGCACATGGTCATTGACCAGCCCCACGGCCTGCATATAGGCGTAACACACCGTCGGGCCGACAAACTGAAATCCCCGGCGTTTCATATCACGGCTAAGTGCTTCGCTTTCTGGCGTGGTGGCCGGGCAATCGGCCAGCGTCGGCCAATCGTTCTGCTTCGGCACACCATTGACAAATGTCCATAAATAGCGGGCAAAAGTACCGAATTCGTCGGCAACGGCCAAAAAACAGCGGGCATTCTGCACGGCGCTTTCAATCTTTTTTCGGCTGCGCACAATGCCGGAATCTTGCATCAGCTCATCCACCCGCTGGGCATCGAATTGCGCCACCTGCCTCGGGTCGAATTCGGCAAAGGCGGCGCGGTAGGCCGCGCGTTTTTTGAGAATCGTGTACCAACTCAAGCCCGCCTGCGCGGTTTCGAGCACTAAAAATTCGAACAAGCGCCGATCGTCCTGCACCGGCACGCCCCATTCGTCATCGTGATAAGCCAGGTAATCGGGCTTACTGGCGTCCGCCCAGGCGCAGCGCGGGCATGTGTCGATCCCGCTCATGCCCCGTCCTCCGGCGCGGTGCGCGTCTGCAACAACCGCTGCGCGACTTCTGCCAGCTTCAACCCGCGCGACATCGCCTGTTGGCGCAGCCAGCGATAGGCTTCTTCTTCCGGCCAATCTTGCTGCTGCATGATGACGCCCTTCGCCCGCTCGATCAGCTTGCGTTCGGCCAACGATTGCCGCGCGCCATCGAGCTCGTCTTGCATGGATTGCAGGTAGCGGTTGCGGTCATGCAGCACATCGAGCAGCGAACGCCCCACCAGTTTGCCGGGCTGATCGAGACTGGCGGCATCGAACTCGGTCGCCTGCACATGGTAGAGCCGAAAGGTGGGAAATTCGCCGGGTTCTTCCAGTGCGGCCAACCGATCGAGCCACGCCCCTTGATCGGCCAGCGCGGCGGTGGCGCGGGCGATTTTCTGCGCGCCCAGTTGCGCCAAGTGGCTGGTTAATAAGAATTCCACGATTTGCATGGCGTCGATTCGGCGGGTACACACCTCAAACCACACGCCGGCCAGCGTCGCATCGACCGGCGCTTCGGGCGTCATTTTCGCCAACACCTGCCGAAAACGCTGCATGTCGAGGGTGACGGCATCGGCGGCCAAATGATCGAGCGCTTCGTGGGATGCCGCATCGGCAAATTCCGCACACACCGACACCCCGCGCACCTGCCCTTCTTGCAGAAACTGCAACCGGCTGTGCCACTGCGCGGAATATTGCCCGCGCGATAAGGCGATCACCCCCGAGGCGCGCTCCTGACCCGCCAGCTCCTTGCTGTGCATGAAGTTGAACAGCGCCACCAGCGCGCCGGCAATCTCGGGGTCAACCGCCGTATCTGCCGCCTCGAACACCACCGACAACAGCGCGGCAATGAGGTGGGTGAACGCGGCAACCGCCGTACTGACATCGACATCGTGCTCGCGAATGCGCTGCCGCAAACGCGGCAGGTTGTCGAGCAAGGCGGTGGCGAGCGCCAGCCGATGCAGCAGCCGCATGCGCTCGGCGCTGCCTTCGTCGTTCACGGTCAAGGCATCCCAATGCCGGCGCAGCCGCGATTCCGTCAAGGTGCTCGCGGCCACCATCGAGGTCAGTTCCGGCAAGCGGCTGGCATCCACCGAGGTCAAATACAGGTTAGAAAATCCGCGTTCGCGTTGCAGATCATGCACCAGCGCGCTGATCGCCCGCACCCAATCGGTCGTCGCCACCAACTGGCGCAAGGCGACCAGTTCGCTGCGCTGCGCGGCGTGAAGGAAATCAATGGCTTGTGTCATATAAGCTCCTCAAAGAACCCACTCCGCCATCCCATCTCGGCGGTATTTTTGAAGCACCTATTAGAAACTTCTGCTTCCCTCCCTCTCCCCTTGTGGGAGAGGGTTGGGGTGAGGGGTAATCGATTGCGCCACAGCTTAAACCTGCCACCCCCACCCCAACCCTCCCCCCTCAAGGGGGAGGGAGAATCACAATGAATTAAAG
>DYMR01000052.1:0-6141 GCA_020721485.1 Halothiobacillus neapolitanus
GCTTGATCTTCGCCCATCGTTACGGGCGTGTACCGGAACGATGGGGTTGGAAAAACGACAGGGAGGTCTTTTTTCAACATCCTGTTAGGAGTCCGTATGAATACCAATCGAATTGTACGCTGGGTTTTTGGTATGGGTTTGAGCTTGGGCTTGGCGGGGGGCATTTCCTTGGCCAGCGCCTCGCCGCACGACCCGAATTTCGGCCAGCAATTGCATGCCGAACACTGCGCCGGCTGCCATAAAGCGCCGCACAATGCCGCGTTTTACGAATCCCGCCGAGGGCAAAAAATCCAATCGCTCGCCAGTTTACACACCATGGTCGGCTCCTGCGCCAACCACTTCAATATCGGCTGGTTTGAAGAAGAAACCGATGCCGTGACGCAGTATTTGAACACGCAATACTATCGGTTCTGATCCGTGCGCCGCCGCTCGGCGGCTGTGGCAGAATGGTTCCGGGATGGGTATCGCATCGGCGGCGGGTCGATGCGCAAAAAAGGAGCCAAACATGGGTGTCACGCTGTCGGTATTGTTGTTTATTTTCGGGTTGATCGTGGTGTGGGGCATCATCCTGTACAACGGGTTGGTGGTGCTCAAACACAA
This sequence comes from Halothiobacillus neapolitanus, assembly GCA_020721485.1. Taxonomy (GTDB): domain Bacteria; phylum Pseudomonadota; class Gammaproteobacteria; order Halothiobacillales; family Halothiobacillaceae; genus Halothiobacillus; species Halothiobacillus neapolitanus_B. Next base: position 601 of record DYMR01000052.1, read on the forward strand.
TGTATCGCAGGCGTGGTCGAACATTGATGTGCTGCTCAAGCAGCGCCACGATGAGCTGCCCAAGCTGGTCGAAACCGCGCGGCAATACATGCAGTACGAGCAAACCACGCTCGAAAAGGTCATGCGGGCGCGGGCGGCGGTTCACGGCGCGCAAGAGCGGGGCGATCTGGATGCGCTGGGGCTGGCAGAAGGCCAACTGCGCGCCGGGCTTTCCGGCTTTTATGCCGTGGCGGAGGCCTACCCTGAGCTCAAAGCCAACACCAGTTTTCAGCATTTGCAGCAACGGATTTCCAGTTTGGAAAACATGATTGCCGACCGGCGTGAGTTTTATAACGCCTCGGTTAACATCAACAATGTCCGCATTGAGCAATTCCCGGATGTACTGGTGGCGCAGTTATTCCGCTTCCGTCCGTTCAAATTGCTCACCTTCCGCGAGGAAGAGCTGGCGGATGTCAGCATCAAAACCCTGTTTCAATCCTAAGCCGCCGCCCGCTCGCCCATCATGGCTGCCTATCGGGAGTGGCTGAACGAGCTCGCCGCGCACGATTACCACATCTTTTTGGCGGTGCTGGCCGTGCTGTTGGTGGGGGTGTTGGTCGGCGGGATTTTCTGGCTGCGCCGTGCGTACTGGATTTTGAACACGCCGACGGCGCGGATTTCCTCTGCGCCGCAGGGGTATGTCGAGCTGGAAGCCGAGGCGCAGCGCGATGCGGATTTGCCCTTGGCCTCGCCGCTGACGGCGGCGCCCTGCGTGTGGTTCGAAGTGCAGGTGCATGAGCGGGAAGCGGAATCGAAAAAGGGCTGGCAACGCATTTATCACGACACCAGCGATGCGCTGATTACGGTGCGGGATGCCAGCGGCGAGTGCTATCTCGACCCCGATCACGCCACGGTGATTACCCAGAACACCCGCGTTTGGTATGGCGATTCGGAGCGGCCGGTGGTGCACGGTGCGGCGCTGAACAATCGCCTGTGGGGGCGGTATCGCTACACCGAGCGTTTGTTGGCGCCGGGCGAAGCCATTTACGCGATCGGCTGGTTTCGCACCGTGGAACATGATCCGTTCGTCGCCGCGCAGGATGCGGTGCGCGATTTGCTGGCCGAGTGGAAGCAGAATCCCGACAAAATGCGCAGCTTCGACACCAACCGAGATGGGCAGATCAGCGCCGAAGAATGGGATGTCGCGCGGCGCGCGGCGGCGGCGCAAGTCGCCCAAGATCAGCAAGCCGCCCGCCCACCGGCGCAAACTCATGTGATGGGGTATCGCGCGGGCATTCGTCGCCCGTACATTATTTCGGCGCTGGATCAAACCACCCTCGCCCGCCGTTTCAAACGCTGGGGCAGCGGGCTGTTTGCCGCCAGCTTATTGATTTTCTTCCTTTTGATTACTGCCTACTATCTGCGCACGGTTCCTTCCGTGTAAGCCGGTTGGGCTGGAGCGCACCGCGTGACCGACACCCCTTCCCCCGCCGCCGCCCACGCGCCGTTTTCGATCGCTTCGTGGAATGTCAATTCACTGAATGTGCGCTTGCCGCAGGTCTGCGATTGGCTGGCCACCGAACGCCCGAGCGTGGTGGGCTTGCAGGAACTCAAGCAGGTCAACGAGGCGGTCAATCTCGACGCGCTGGCGGCGGCGGGCTACCGTGCGTTGCTCAATGGCCAAAAAACCTACAACGGCGTCGCCCTGCTGTATCGGCAGGATCTGCCGGAGCCGACCGATGTGTGCGTGGATATTCCGCAGTTTGACGACCCGCAGCGGCGGGTGATCGCGGCCAGCTTTGGCGGGCTGCGCGTCATCAATGCCTATGTGGTGAACGGCGAGGCGCTCGATTCCGATAAGTTCGCGTACAAGCTGCGTTGGTTGGCGGCGTTCGTTGATTGGTTGCGCGCCGAACGCGCCGCGCATGAGCATCTTGTGCTCACCGGCGATTTTAATATCGCCCCGACCGATGCCGATGTGTACGACCCCGCCGCATGGCAGAACAGCGTGCTGTGTTCCCCGGCGGAACGGCAAGCCTTCAACGACCTGCTGGCGTTGGGGCTGGTCGATACCTTGGGGCGCACGGCGCCGCCGGGCAGTTTTACTTGGTGGGATTACCGCGCGGCGGGATTTCGGCGGAATTTGGGGCTGCGGATCGACCACATTTTGGTGAGCGACGCGCTGGCGGCGCAAGCCTGGACCTGCCGGGTGGATAAAACCCCGCGCGGCTGGGAGCGGCCATCCGATCACGCGCCGGTTATTTGGCAGGGGATGGCACCGGTTCCGGGGTAAGGGGCGGGCTCGGCTCGATGGCAAAAACCTGCGCCCAGGCCGCCTGCACGGTGGCGCGCTCTTGGGCGAAATCCGCCGGATCGACCGCCAGGCTGGCTTGATCGAGCGTGAGGTGGTGGCTGGCATCGCGCAGTTGCTGGTAGGCCGTGATGAGCGCTTCGGCAAACTCGGCGGCAATTACGCCGGCAGTCGCCAGCGCGCGCAGTTGGCGGATGTTGTCGGTGTGTTCGATCACTTCCGGGTGTTCCGGCGCGTGTCGCAGCAGCAAATACTGCACGATGAATTCAATGTCGGTAATGCCGCCCAACCCGCGCTTCAAATGGAAGCGACCTCGGGCGCTGTCTTTGTCCAGTTCCTCGCGCATTTTTTGGCGCATGGAGAGCACGCCGTCGCGCAGGGTGTCCGGATCGCGCGGTTGGCAGAGCGCGGCTTGTCGAATCGCCGCAAAACGGGCGCTGAGTTCGGGGCTGCCGCAAATCACCCGCGCGCGGCACAGCGCCTGGGTTTCCCACAGCCAGGCGTTGTGCGCTTGATAGTGCGCAAAGCCTTCGATGTTGCTGGCCAGCAAGCCGCCCGCGCCATCGGGGCGTAAGCGGGTATCGACTTCATACAGCACGCCGGCGGGGGTGCGGGCGCTCAAGGCGTGAATGATTTTTTGCGTGAGTCGGGCGAAAAACACGGCGTTATCCAGCGGTTTTTCGCCGGTGGTTTGCCCCTCGGCATCATCGGCATCGTGCAGGAACACCACATCCAGATCCGAGCCGTAGCCCAATTCAATGCCGCCCAATTTGCCGTAGCCGATGATCGCCAGCGACGGGGTGCGACAATCCGCGCCCTGCCCGCACACCGGATCGCCGTGCCGCGCGCGCAGGGGGCGTAGGGCGAAGGCCATCACGGCGTCGAGCACTACTTCGGCCAGCCAGGTGAGCTGGTCGGACACGCGCATCACCGGCAGCACGCCCATGACATCCGCCGCTGCCACGCGCAGAGTGGCCATTTGCCGGAAGCGGCGCAGTTCGTCGAATTGGCGTTCTTCATCGCCCGCAAACCGCGCCAGCATGCTGGCGAGCTCTTGTTGCAGCGCTTCTTTCGGCGGCGGGCGATACAGCGCGTCGGCATCAATCAGTTCATCGAGCAAAATCGGCTGCTGGCGCAGCAAACTGGCGATCCACGGGCTGGCGGCGCACAGCGCGACCAAGTGCGCAAGCGCCTGCGGTTGCTCGATCAGCAGCGCCAAATACACCGAGCGACTGAGCACGGCGTCGATCAGGGCGAGCACGGCGTCGAGGGTTTCGGTTTGGTGCGGGTGCTGGGCAATTTCCCGCAGCGCTTGCGGCATGACGCTGTTCAGGCGGCTGTGCACGGTGGCGCTGAGGGCGAGGCTGAGGGATTTGCGCCAGTCGTGCAGTTGACGGGCGGTGGCCGCCGGGTCGCCCAATCCGGCGGCACGCAGGGCGTCGAGATCGGGGTCGTCGTCGGTTTGATTCCACAACAACACGAACGGGTCGGATTCCGCCGGCGCGGTGCGCCCGGTGTTCAGCACGGCGCCAAAATGCCGATGAACCCGCTGACGATGCGCGTCCAGCGCGGTCAAAAAGCTCGGCCAATCGGCATAATTCATCGCGAGGGCGAGGCGGGCTTGATCGTCCGTATCGGTCGGTAGGGTTTGCGTTTGCCGGTCGTGCTGCATTTGCAGACGGTTTTCGGCGCGCCGCAAAAAATCGTACCCGGCCAGCAAATCCGCCACCACGGCCTCGGGCAGTTCGCCCATGTCGGCGAGCGTATGCAGCGTGTCCAGAATGCGCCGGCTTTGCAGCGCCGGTTCGCGTCCGCCGCGCAATAGCTGAAACAATTGGCCGATGAATTCGATTTCCCGAATACCGCCGGGCCCGAGTTTGATGTTCTCCGCGAGGTTTTTGTGCTGCATCTCCCGCTCGATGGCCTGCTTCATCTCGCGCAGTTGCGCGAACGCGCCAAAATCGAGGTATTTGCGGTACACAAACGGTTTGAGCAGGGTGAGCAGGCGCGCGCCGGCGTCAAAATCCCCCGCAATCACCCGCGCTTTGATGAGGGCGTACCGTTCCCACTCCCGCCCGATGGTGGTGTAGTACACCTCGGCGGCATCGAACGGCAAGGCGAGCGCGCCTTCATCGCCATGCGGGCGCAAGCGCATGTCCACGCGGAACACGAAGCCTTCGGCGGTGACTTCATCCAAACTGCGAATCAGCCGCCGCCCGAGTTTGGTGAAAAATTCACTGTGACTGATCGGGCGCGCGCCGTCGGTTTCGCCCTCTTCTTCGAACAGAAAAATCAGGTCAATGTCGGAGGAATAATTCAGCTCCTGCCCGCCCAGCTTGCCCATGCCGAGCACCACCAGCCCCATCGGCTGACCCGCCGCAGTGCGCGGGCTGCCGTGTCGCGCACTCAAGCCGCGTTCGTGGAAATCCAGCGCCTGCTGCACGGCTTGATCCGCCAGTTCGGATAAATCGTTCAGCGTTTCCGTGGTGTCGGACAGCCCGCAGACATCGCGCCAGCCAATGCGGATCATCTCCTGCTGGCGCAACTGGCGCAGGCGGGCATCAAACGCCTCGTCCGCCAGACCGTCCAGCGCCGCCTGAAAGCGCGCCGCCAGCGCACCGGGCGCGTTGCGCGCCGTCAACAGGGGCAGCAAGCGCGGCCAGATCGCCGGTGTGCGGGTCAGAATGTGGCGAATAAACGGGCTGCTGCGAACGACGCGAATCAGTTGCGCCTGCTGCTCCGCCGTTGCGCCCGCCTGGGCGGCGGCGGACAGGAGTTCGGGCGAGGGTTCAGACAGTAGCGCCGGCGGAAGGCGTGGTGGGCATTCTGGCGCGGTCATGCGTGCTGGGAGCTGGTGTCAGGAGGCTGCGTCAGCGGTGTTGGCCGCGCCGGATTCGACCGGCTGTTTGGCCAGATAAATCAGGCGCATGCCTTTGACGGCATCGGCGGGGCGGTGGGCGTCGCGCACCGATTCCACCACGCCATAAAAAAACTGCGCGCCGCCGGGGGCATGATCGTCGTACACCACCAGCTCGTCGTATTCCTTCACCGGCAACAAACCGGCGATGGTCAGGCCGGCATCGGATTCGCGGGTCAGCACCGAAAGATTGGGCGAGCCGAATTCGTTGAGCTTCTGAATTTGCACCGGGCGGGCGACAAAATCCCCCCGGCGCTCGGGCTGCGCTTGCTCTTCGGCAATGAACTGCGCGGCTTCTTCCGGCGTGAGAAACGGTTTGTGCAACTGTTCAGGC
>DYMR01000052.1:6241-11509 GCA_020721485.1 Halothiobacillus neapolitanus
CGCCGGTCACGCGGGGTTCTGGTTAGCCATCAGACGCTTAGATTGGCAAAACCTTGACAGTCTTAGCCGCCGGGTGGCATGATCGAAACCCAAATTTATCTACACACCCTCTCATGGGGCACTCCTGTCGTGGGTCGGCTGTGTTCAGCGCCCTCGCGCATCGCCCGGATGACTCAATCGAAAGAATCGACCCTCGTAAAGAATCGATCTTTTGACTCAATCGGCACGCAGCCGGTGGTTTTCCGGTGGAATCCTGATTGGCGCGGGTGGTTTGCCCACTGATTGCTACAGATTATTAATGACATTATTCAAACAATTGCTGAATAACACGCAGGGTCGTGATTTTGTCGTGGGGGATTTACACGGCAATTTGGCGCGCTTGGAAAAGGCGCTGGAACATCACCAGTTTCGACCGGAAACCGATCGGGTCGTCGCCGTGGGCGATTTGATTAATCGCGGTTCCGATTCCCTGAATACCTTGCGTTTACTGTCCGAACCGTGGTTTTTTTCCGTGGCGGGCAATCATGAGCGTCTGTTAAGCCAGCATCGGCAGGCCTTGTTGCAGCGCCAACTGGAAGCGCCCGCCCGCCAGCGCCTGAAAACGGCGGGTGCCGAGTGGCTGTTGGATGCCTACGATGGCTTGAATGACGACAAGTGGGCGGATTTAATTACCGAAATCCTGAACCTTATCAGTCAGATGCCGTTGATGATCCAGATTGGTAATGGCGCGCGCGCGGTGGGCGTGGTGCATGCCGAATTGCCGGATTGGGAGTGGAGCCGCAGCGTGTCTCGGTTGGAGCGCATTAAGAAAGTGCGCTTTTGGGATCAGTCGCGCGAAGAGCCGACCATTGAGCCAATTTTGTCTGGCCGCACGCAATTTCAGTCCCTATTGCGCGGCGATCATCAGGATCGAGCGGTCAACGGCATTGCGTGGGTCATCCACGGACACAGTATTTTGAACACCCCGCGTCGCGCGGGGAATCGGCTGTGGATTGACACGGGCGCGTATGAAAATCAGCCGGATCGCGGTTTATCGATTGTCGAAGTTGGCGAATATTTGACCGTGACGACCCATTTCCGAGATTTGCGTATTCGCACCGAGCGTTTTGCGCCGCATTATCAACCCCGTTTTTCTGTTGCCGTGAGTTAAACCGCATTGAAAACCGCATTGCATCGTGAGCTGGATGGATTATCTGCCAATGAGCTCGAAGGATTGATTCAAACCCTCGACACCGAGTTGAGTAAACGCCAACGCACCGCCGCCCGTCCGCCGGATGAGCAAGAAATCGTGCAGGTGTTGTCTTTTGAACTCAAGCGCCATCGCAAACAAAAAGAAGAAGTGTTTAACCCCTTCGCCTGATCTTCCCAGCGATTTAACCGGCGGTTGAACAATGGTTTCAACCGCCTGTCTTTGTTCAAAAATCCCAGAGGTTGCCTGTGCGGGTTATTTCATTTAATGCCAACGGGATTCGTTCGGCGGCCAGTAAAGGGTTTTTTGAATGGCTTGATTCGCAATCGGCGGATTTTGTGTGCATTCAAGAAACCAAAGCCCAGCCAGATCAATTAACCGATGCGGTGTTTCATCCACCCGGTTATACCGCCGTGTATGTTTCTGCGGAAAAAAAGGGCTATAGCGGGGTCGCGCTGTATGCCAAAAATCCGCCGTTGCATATTCATCGGGGCTTGGGTTTGCCCGAGTTTGATGCCGAAGGCCGTTATGTGGCATTTGAGTATGCCGATTTGCTGGTGGCTTCGTTGTACCTGCCTTCCGGTTCGGCGGGCGATCATCGCCAGGCCTCAAAAGATCGGTTTTTGATCGAGTATTTGCCTCAATTGACCGCGCTGGCCGCCGAGGGACAAAAGCCGGTGATTCTCTGTGGGGATTGGAATATCGCGCATCGTGAAATTGATTTGAAAAATTGGCGCAGTAATCAGAAGAATTCGGGCTTTTTGCCGCACGAGCGCGGCTTTCTCGATACGGTGTTTAGCTCGCTGGGTTTTGTGGATGCGCAGCGGTATTTGCTGCCGGACACGGCGGTGTACACCTGGTGGTCGAATCGCGCCAATGCCTGGGCGAATGATGTGGGCTGGCGGATTGATTATCAGATCGTTTCCCCCAGCCTTGCGCCCCGATTGCGGCATGCGACGGTGTATCGCGGCGAGAAGTTTTCCGATCATGCGCCGTTGATTATTGAGTACGCCCCCGTTGAGGTGGTTTGACGGGGCGTTCAAATGACGCCCATGGGTGAGCGGGGGCGGAATCATCGAGGGGCGCATCCATTGAGACTCGTCACCCCCACCCCAGCCCTCCCCCCTCAAGGGGGAGGGGGTTCCCACCTTATAAAGTGGTAGCGGTAGATAAAGTGTGTCGCCCTTCAATGGGAAGGGGTGTCACCCCACCCCAGCCCCCCCTCAAGGGGGAGGGAGTTAGCCAGTTTTAAGGAACAGGCGGTAGCGCGGGCGGCGTGGTTAATTCCTGCCACGAGGCTTCTTGCCCGAACCAATGCCCTTGCACCCAGGTGATGCCCGCCGCGCGGATGGCGGCCAGTTGCGCGGCGCTTTCGACGCGGTGGGCGATGATGGTGACGGCAAGCGCGCGTGCCAATCCCAATAGGCTGTCGATGAAAGCGCGGTCGCGGTCGATGCGTTCCCGGTCGGCCAGCCAGCTCGCGTCGAGTTTGATGAAATCCACGGCGTAGCGGCGCAAATGCTGGAATACCCAGTGGCCGGAGCTGGCATCGTCAATGGCGAATTTGAAGCCGAAGCTTTGGAGCGCCTCGACGAAATGGTCGAACAGGTTGAGGTCGGCCAGCGATTCCCGTTCGTTGAGTTCGAACACCAGCCGTTTGCGCTCGATGCCGAGGGCGTCGGCGCGGGCGGCGATGTCGTTCAAGTACCGATCTTGCCGCACGGTGCGCGGTGAGATGTTGATGAACAGCAGGCCATCGCAATGTTGTAGCCGATCGGCTTGCAGCAGGCGCTCGGCCAGGGCGAGGTCGAAGTCGGCGATGACGCCTTTGCGTTCGAGCAGCCCGACAAATTCCCGCGCCACCAGCACCCGGCCGTTGATGTGCAGGCGGCCAAACACTTCCGCGCCCACGCGGTGCAGCAGCAGTTCGTCGCCGGGGTCGCCCGGGGCGTTTTCGATGCTGAAAATCGGTTGGTAGTAGCTTTCCAACGCGCCGGCTGCCAACGCCGACAGGACGGCGCGCTCTTCGATGACGGGGTGCGGCAGGTCATCGAGCGGCGCATCGCTTTCGGGGAAGGCGAAGCCATTTTTGCCGCTTTGTTTGGCGCGGTACATTTGCGCATCGGCAATGGCGAATAGCCCTCGGGCGGTTTCGGCGTGTTGCAGCCCCATGGCGATGCCGACGGAGAGCGAGGCGCCCACGGTGCTGCCATCGGGCGCGCGCAGGCGGAAGCGGCGCATGCGGGTCAGCAGCCGTTCGGTGACCATGACGCTTTCCTTCTCGCCGGCCTCGGGCAAAATCGCGGCAAATTCATCGCCGCCGTAGCGCGCGAGAATGTCGCCGGAGCGCAGGCCGTCTTGCAGGGTTTCTGCCACTTGGCGCAAGAACTGGTCGCCGAAGGCGTGACCGTGGGTGTCGTTGATGGTTTTGAAGTCGTCCATGTCGACCACCAGCACGCTGAAGGCGTAGCCGTGGCGGGCGGCGCGGCCGACTTCGTACTCCAGCAACGACCAGAACATGCGCTGGTTGTAGAGTTGGGTCAGCGGGTCGCGCGTGGCGAAAAATTCCAAGTCTTCGGTGTGCTTTTCAATGGCGCGCACGGAGCCGACGACATTGAGCATGGTGGACAAAATCGACTCGATCACCAACTGGGCAATCGGTTGCTCCATGGCGGTATTGGGGACGATGACGCCGACCACGCCGCGCATCGACGGGGTGTCCATCTCGATTTTTTTGATGCGCAGGTCGATGGTGGCGGGGTCGGTTAGGCGTTGTTTGGGTTGTTTTTCTACGCTGTGTTGGCGCGGAACCAGCGCGGCCATGTTCAGCCCCAAGGCCGAGCTGATGGTTTGCCGCACCCGTTGGCTCACGCTGGCGGCCACGGCTTCATCGGGCGGATCGAACCAGAACAGTTCGACGCCGGCCGGGCGATCCCCGACCACGAAGCCGGCGAACACCCCATGCACTTCGAGCACGGTGTTGATTTCGCGCAATAAATTGCACACATACCGACGCCAGTCGCGCACTACATCCGAGGTGATGACGAAGCGTTCGAGCAGGCGGATTTCAAATTCCAGCAAGTTGCGATCGACCGCCAAGTGGCGCATCCGATCAGCAAATTGATCGACCGCGACCAGCACGCCATCCAGTTCGGTAAAGCCGATTTTGGCATCGGCAAAGCGCAGGGTGGATAAATCTTCAACCCGCTCGATGCGCGCAATCGCGGTTTTCAGTTGCTGCAACGAGCGCCCCATTCGCCCGGACAGCAGCAGCGCGATGAGCAGGGCGACCAGCAGGGGAATCGGCATAATCCACAGCATGCGATGCCAGAGTTGCTCATGCGCGTGCTCGGTGAGCGAGGCCACGGGCTGCGCGATCGAAAGCACGCCGAGCACATTGCCCACCGTGGCGTTGGTGTGGCAGGCGAGGCATTGGGTTTCGGCGATCAGCGGGCGGTCGTAGCGCACCAATCCCGCCTCCATTTGCACCTGCGCGTGGCCGGTTTTGAAGGCGGCCAACACGCCGGAATCGGGATTGGGTTGCTCGATCGGGCCGTATTGCTCGATCACGCGGCTGCCGCGATACAGTTCAATGCGCGCGCCATCGGCATTGGACTGGGTGCGAATGGTGGTGAGAAACTCGTTGAGCTGCGCGCGTGTCCACCCTTGGCGCATGATCTGATACATCGCATTGAAGGTACCATCGGCGAGCGAGGCCGACATTTCCGTGGCCGATTGGCGCACCGTGCGATCAAACACATCCGCCGTGGCCCAATACATCGCGCCGGCTACGAGGAGCGATACCCCCAAGGCGGACGCCACAATCAATAAGCGAATAGAACCGAACCAATGGCGGATGCCCAACCTGCGCTCCTTGGCGAATCGCTGCGAGGAATAAATTGAGGAAGAATAAACGGAGCAAAGTAACCGTATATGGTATCCGCCAGTTTAGCGAAAAATACCCACTGACTTAATCAGGGTTTTTGCAGGGCATCAGAAAATCGTTATGTGTCAAATTTCTAATAGGCTGTTGAACAATGGTTTCAACAGCCTGTTAAAGCAAGCCAAGGATGGCTTGC
>DYMR01000053.1:0-5356 GCA_020721485.1 Halothiobacillus neapolitanus
GCGTATTCAAGCCGTACATCATTCGTGAAATGAATGGCGTGAAAGTGGCGATCATCGGCCAAGCGTTCCCGTACACCCCGATCGCCAACCCGCGTTGGATGGTGGAAGGCTGGACCTTCGGCATCAACCCGGACGACATGCAAGATGTGGTCAAAAAAGCGCGCGGCGAAGGTGCCGAGTGCGTGGTGCTGCTGTCGCACAACGGCATGGATGTGGACCTTAAGATGGCGTCCCAAGTGTCTGGGATCGACGCGATCATGGGCGGCCATACCCACGATGCCGTGCCGTACCCGACCATCGTCAAAAACGCCGGTGGCAAAACCATCGTCACCAACGCCGGTTCAAACAGCAAGTTCCTCGGCGTGCTCGACATGGACTTCAAAAACGGCAAATTGCAGGACTTCAAATACCACCTGCTGCCCGTATTTGCTGACTTCATCGAGCCCGATAAAGAAATGGCGGCGCTCATCGAGAAGATGCACAACCAAGATGTCACCTTCCAAGGCAAAACCTTCAACGCCAAGAAACGCTTGGATGAAGTGGTTGCCCAAAACGAAGGGCTGCTCTACCGTCGCGGCAACTTCACCGGCTCTTGGGATCAACTCCTGTGCCAAGCGCTCATCGAAGAAAACGATTGCGAAATCTCTTTCTCTCCGGGCGTGCGTTGGGGCACCAGCTTGATTCCGGGCGAAGCGATTCGCTACGGCGACATGATGACCGAAGTGGGCTTGACCTACCCGAATGTCACCGTGAACGAGTTCACCGGCGAGCAAATCAAAGGCATTTGCGAAGATGTGTGCGACAACATCTTCAACAAAGACCCGTACTACCAACAAGGTGGCGACATGATGCGGATCGGCGGCATGACCTATGCCTGCGCGCCGAACGAAGTCAAAGGCAAGCGTATCTCCGACATGATGTTGGGCGGCAAGCCGGTTGATCCGAAGAAAAAGTACAAGGTCGCTGGCTGGGCCTCGGTGCAAAAACCGGGCGAAATCCCGGGCGATACCGGCAAGATGATTTGGGATCAAGTCGAGCATTGGCTGCGTGAGCAAAAAACCATCAAACCGGTCAAGATCAACGAACCGCGTTTGATCGGCGTGAAAGGCAATCCGGGCATCGCGACCCACTGCTAATCCCGGCTGCTCTACTGGCACTGCCGTCCCGGCTTGGGGCGGCACGATCAACAAACCCCCGCTTCGGCGGGGGTTTTTGTTTGTCAGGGGTCGGGATTTTCTAATCTTGCGCTAAGTCTCAAGGGCTAGGCTGTGTCGAAAGGCTCGCTTCGAATCGGAGGAACTATGCCCGTATGGCCGTGGCGGATGCGATGGGTTAGGGCGGCGTTGGCCGGAATCCTTGGGCTGAGTGGCTTGGGTTTTCTGTGGGTTCCCGCTGGGGCGGCGACGCCCGATTGGGTGACGGTTCATGCCCAAGCCGTGACGCCTACGCAATCGGTGTATGCCGCAACGGCGGCGGTGACGACCCTGCCGGTGATCTCCCGCTGTGCGGGCACGCTGTCGGTGGTACCGGGGTTGTTGCCGGGCGCGGTGTTATCCGCTCAGGCGCCCTTGGCGCGATTGCAGGGCGCGGCGTATCACGCGCAGCAGACTCAGGCGCAAGCCGATTTGGCTCAGGCGCAGGCACAGGTTCAATCGGCAGCGCGCTTGCGGCACATTGCGCGGGCGGAATTGGCGCGGCATTTGGCGACCGAGCAGGCCGTGGTGCGGGCATCGGCGGCGGTGGCGGTCGCTCAGGCGGGGGTTCGTACCGCGCAGGCGCGTTGGGCGAGTGTGCGTGACTGTGGTTCGATCGAGGCACCGGCGGCGGGTCAATTGTTGGATTGGTCGGCCAGTACGGGGCAACGCGTGGTCTCCGGTCAGGTGTTGGGGCAGGTATTGCCGACGGCGGGTGTGTGGTTGACGGCGCGTCTGTTCGGCGCGTCTGCCGCTGTGTTGACGCCCGGCAGGACGGCGGAATTTGTGCCGGAGGGCGGCGCGCCGCTGCGCGTTCGTTTGGTGTCGGTCGTGCCAGCCATGACGGGGGCGGAAGCCGGGGCGGGCATTCAAACGGGCTGGCTGCCGGTCTCTGCGCCCCCGCTCAATCTGGGGTCGTTCGGCCATCTCGTGTTGACGCAGCCGGCGCAGATGCAGGTGATGGTGCCGACGCGGGCGTTGATTTTGGATCAAGGCCAGTGGTGTTTGCTGCTTCACACCGCGCAAGGGGATGTGCGCCGCGCGGTGGTGCCGGGCGCGGCCAGCGGTTGGCTGACGGCGATCGATCACGGCGTGGCAGCGGGGGATGAGGTGGTCGTGCGCGGGGCGTATTTGGCCTATCACCGAGCCATCGCGCAAGCGTACCAACCGCCGGATTAAGCGATGCAACCGACGCCGTTACCCCACTTTATTCCCGCGCTCTTTCGGCGCCCTCTGCTCTGGTGGTTGCTGGGGGCGGCGGTGTTGCTGATGGCTGTGCTGGCCGTGCGCGATACGCCGTTGGAGGTGTTGCCGCAGTTTTCCTACCCACAAATCAGCGTCACCGTGCATGCGGCGGGCGCCACCGCGACGATGCTGGAGCGGGAAATCGTGACGCCGATTGAGGGGCAGATTTTGGCGCTGCCGGGCGTGCAATCGGTGCATTCGGTGATGGGCAATGGCACCGTGGAAATTGATGTGCGCTTTGTGCGGGGCGCGTCCGCCGAGCGCGATCTTCAGGCGGTTTGGGGCGGGATTGATCGAGTGCGTGCGACGCTGCCGACCGGGGTGAACCCGGTGGTGCAGGTGATGGGGAACGCCATCAACGAGGTGTTGGATTTGAGTGTGGCTCTGCCGCCGGAAGTGTCGCCGGCTGCCGTGGAGCGCGTGCTGGCGGCAGAAGTCGCCCCGGCAATTCGCGCGGTGCCGGGGGTGCAAACCGTGTCGGTGTACGGCAATGGGCAGGAGGCAATGCGGATCGAGCCGAATCTGGCGGCGATGCGGCATGCGGGGGTGAGTTTGGCGACGATGATGCGCGCCGTGCGCGCCTCGGTGGTGCAGGGTTCCGCCGGTTATTTGCAACTGGGTCATAACGATGTGCTGATCGAAGTGCGCCACTGGCCGAAACAGACGGTGGATTGGGCGAATATTCCGCTGCCCACGAATCAGGGCGCGGGGCAGGGTGCGGGACAGGGCGGGGGGCAGGGCACAGTACCCTTGTCGGCGGTGGCGCGGATCGAGCGGGCAGCACTGCCGGTGCATCACGCGATTTTGTTGGATGGCGCGCCGAGCGTCGCGCTCACCGTGTTCAAGCAGCCGGGCGCTTCGACGCAGGCCGTGACCGAGCAAGTGCAGGCGCTGTTGGCGCGGATGCAGCCGATGCTGCCTGCCGGCGCGCATTGGGTCACGGTGTATAACCAAGGCCGCCTTGTGGGGCGCATGGGGGCGGATTTGGGGCGGGATTTGGCGCTGGGCGCACTGCTTGCGATGGCGGTGTTGTTCTGGCTGCTCGGTGCCGGGCGCGGCGTGGTGGTGCTGGCATTGACCATCCCCGCGTCGATTCTGCTGGCCGTGGCGGTACTGCACGCCCTGGGGCAAGATTTGAACCTGATGACGCTGGGTGCCTTGTCGGTCGCGGTGGGGTTGCTGGCGGATGATGCCATTTTGGTGCTGGAAAGTATTTATCGGCAATGGGAAGCGCGGCCAGACGGTGGGTTGTCGCCCCAGGAGGGGATTTTGGCCGGACTGCGGCTGATCGCCTTGCCCGCGTTGACCGGCACGCTCGCCAACCTGGCGATTTATGCCCCGTTGTTGTTCGTCGGCGGCTTGGTGGGGCTGTTTTTTATTCCGTTTTCACTGGCGATGCTCGCTGCCTTGAGCGTGTCGCTCGTGTTGTCGCTGACCTTCGTGCCGTTTCTGCTATCGCAAGTACGCGCCACGGCGGGGCAGGGCGGGCGCAGTGGTCAGCGGTTTTTAGCGGCGCTCTACCGCCTGAATAGTCGTTTGTTCGAGCGGGTATTGCGCGCACCGCGCCTGAGTTTGGCGCTCACGGTGGCGTTGTTGATCGGCAGCTTGGCCGGGCTGGCGTGGGTGCCGATGAATTTTCTGCCCTTGCCGAATGAAGGCGTATTGCTGGAATCGTTCACCCTGCCGCCCGGCACGGCGCTGCGGGATACCGAGCAGGTGGTGCAGCGCATCAGCCAGCGCGTGCAGCAGGATCCGGCGGTGGCGCATGTGTACGCGCGGATCGGGTCGGCGGCGGGAACGGCCTACACCGAGCCGGCCTACGCGGGCGAGATTCAAGTGGTGCTGCATGCGGGCGTCAAGGCGCGGGCGCTGGATGCGATTGGCGCGCGGATTCAGCAAGAATCCAGCCTGCCCGGCGTGCAATTGGCGGTGGATACCCCCACGGTGGAGCGGGTGGGCGAGAGCCTATCCGGCCTGCCGCAACCGTTTGTTCTGCATGTGTTCGGCCCGAATATCGCGGCATTACGGCAGGCGACCGAGCAAATCACCGCGCGGCTGCGCACGGTGCCGGGGCTGAGCGATGTGTTCAACAACGATGGGTATCCGATCACGCAAATCCAGCTTCGCCCCAAACCCATGGCGCTGATCGCTTCCGGCATGACGCCGCAGTCCTTGCTGACCGCCGTGCGCCCCTTGCTGGCGGGCACGGTGCTGACCACGGTGCCGGATGGCAATCCGCCGCTGCCGATTTTCTTGCGTTTGGCGGCACCGGAACGCCTGTCTTTGTCGGAGCTGGCGGCACTGAGGATCGAAACCCCGCAGGGATTGCGGCCTTTGGGGCAGTTGGCGGCGATTGATCTGGTGACCGAGCCGAATTCTTTACGGCACATTGCCGGCGCGCGGGCGCTGGATATTCTGGCCACGCCGACCGCGCCCTTGGACACGGTGGAACGCGCGGCGCATCAAGCGCTGGCCGGAATGATCTTGCCGCCGGGCGTGCGCGTAGAATTTGGCGGCTTGGCCGTGGCGTTGGAACAGGCGGCGTTGGGGCTGCTGCTCGCAGTGCTCGTCGCCTGCGGGCTGATGCTCGGCATCTTGTTGCTGCAATTCGATGGCTGGCTGGTGCCCGGTTTGCTGCTGCTGGAAATTCCCTTGGCGCTGACCGGCGGCGCGGTCGCGTTACTCGTCAGCGGCTTGGGGCTGAACGCCACCGGCATGATCGGGTTTCTCACCCTGATTGGCATTGGCCTGCGGCACAGCATCGTGCTGCTGGATCGGGCGCAACAGAACGAACGGCAAGGCATGTCGGTGGAAGCGGCGGTGCGCGATGCCATCGCCCTGCGGTTTCGGCCCATTGTGCTGACGGCGCTTGTTGCGATGATCGGCATGTTGCCGACCGCCTTCGGCTGGGGCGAAGG
>DYMR01000053.1:5456-11402 GCA_020721485.1 Halothiobacillus neapolitanus
TTGACCAACTGCCGATGCGGACGCACCAGTCCATGTAGGGCGACATACACCCCGGCAGGCGGGGCGGCTGCGATAAACCCGAGCGCCAAACCCAAATGCAGGGCGGGTTCCACCGGATCGATTTCTGCCGGACGCATCGCCCCGGTGAGGATAATCAGCCGATCCAGCGCCGCCGCTTCCAGCGCTGCCGCCGTTTGATCGAGGGTATCGGTGCCATGCACGATCAGCACCGGCGCTTGCCGGAACGCGGCGGGCAGGCGGCGAAGGCTTTGAACCAGCGCGGCGCGGTCATCCTCGGTGATCTCCAGGCTGTCTTTGTAGATTTGCCCGATCCCGTACACCTCTAGGTTGGGTTGCGCCGAGGCGAGCAACCGCGTGATGGCCTGGTCATCGGTCGGCACATCCAGCGTGCCGAGCAGCGGGTTGTAGCGTTTGTTGAAGGTGCCGCCGGTGTTTATCAGAACGAGCGGTTGCGGCGCGGTCGGTGGGTTCATCGTGGTTTTCCATGAGTTTTATACGGGATGCCCGACGGGCGCAGTATGCTTTTAGCAGGCTAATCCTTTAGAATGGCAGCCAATTTTGTGGTTCGCCTGCTGCCTTGCCAAGGATGCAACCCACGCCTTCAGCCCCTGCGCGGATGAGTCAATGCATGTCGTACCGTTATCTTATTGAATCCGTCACCAAATCGGGTGCCCGCTTTCGTCCCAGCGACTGGATTGATCGCTTGGCGAGTTGGGATGCGACCTTCGATCACCACCGGCTGGTGTTCTCCGATCGCCTGCATCCGGCGGTGCTCGACGGCCAAAAAGTGCTCGCCATCGAGCCATCCCTCAAAGACAGCAATCGCGCCATGTTCGATTCAGTGTTGCAGTTTGCCGAACGCAACCACCTCAAAGTGCATGTGCAACACCACGATGGCCGCCTCGAAGAATACACCGGGGATGCCCCCGCAGCGGGCTGAGTGGATGCCGCGCATCCCGGCCCCACCCCACCGTCAGAGAGTTTCCTCATGAGTGCATCTTCGCCGCGCGTCGGCTTCGTCAGCCTCGGTTGCCCGAAGGCTTTGGTCGATTCCGAACGCATTCTCACCCAGCTCCGTGCCGAGGGCTACGATCTTTCCCCCAGTTACGACGATGCCGATCTGGTGATCGTCAACACCTGCGGATTCATTGATTCGGCCACCGAAGAATCGCTCGATGCGATTGGCGAGGCGCTGGCTGAAAACGGCAAGGTCATCGTCACCGGCTGCTTGGGCGGGCGCGATCAGGGCGCCTTAATCCGCGAACGGCATCCGAGCGTGCTGGCGATCACGGGGGCGCATGCCTATGGCGAAGTCATGGGCGCGGTGCATCAACACCTGCCGCCCCGGCATAACCCGTTTACCGACCTCGTGCCTGCGCCAAAACCCGATGCGGTGGGCGTCAAACTCACCCCGCGTCACTATGCCTATCTGAAAATTTCTGAAGGCTGCAACCATCGGTGCAGCTTCTGCATTATTCCGAGTTTGCGCGGCGATTTGGTCAGTCGCCCGATCGGTTCGGTGCTGACCGAGGCGCAAAATCTGGTGGATGCCGGCGTGCGTGAGTTGCTCGTCGTGTCGCAAGACACCAGCGCCTACGGGCTCGACACCAAATACAAGCTCGATTTTTTTGGCGGTAAGCCGGTCAAGACCCGCTTCAAAGAACTGGCCGCCGAACTCGGGCAAATGGACGCATGGATTCGCCTGCACTATGTCTACCCCTATCCGCATGTCGATGAAGTGATACCGCTCATGGCCGAAGGCTGGGTATTGCCGTATCTCGACATTCCGTTCCAGCACGCCAGCCCGCACATTCTCAAGGCGATGAAGCGCCCGGCGTCGAGCGAAAATGTGCTCGCGCGGCTGAAAACTTGGCGGGAAACCTGCCCGGAACTGACCCTGCGCTCGACCTTCATCGTCGGATTTCCCGGCGAAACGGAAGACGATTTCTCGCAATTGCTCGACTTTCTGGACGAAGCGCAGCTCGACCGCGTCGGCGCTTTCGCCTACTCGCCGGTGGATGGTGCCACGGCCAACGCCTTGCCCAACCCCGTGCCGGAAGAAGTCAAACAAGAGCGCCTCGCCCGCTTCATGGCGCGGCAAGCGGAAATCAGCGCCGCCAAATTGCAGCGCAAAGTCGGGCAAACCGTCGATGTGCTGATTGACGAAGTCGATGATGACGGTGCGATTGGCCGCAGCGCCGCCGATGCGCCGGAAATCGACGGCCTGGTGATTCTGTCGGGCATTACCGATGTGCAACCGGGCGATTTCGTTGAAGTCACCATTACGGCCGCCGACGAGCACGATCTGTGGGGCGAACCCTGCTGACCGCACCGCTGCACGCAATTCTGTCATTTCACCGCGATACACTGGGCGACTGTGTGGCGCGCTTGGCCTGCGGGCACCATCAGCACACGCGGGACGACCCCCCATGGATCAATCGCCCGTGGGTGCGCACCGCCGCCGGCCGCGCGGGCATGATCGGGTGCTCGTTGCCCTGCGTGAAATGTCGCGATGGGCTGCCGCCCGACCCGCCGCCACACCCTGATGCTTATCTGCCGTTGACGGAGCTTGGTGATGAATAAATCGCGTGAATTTCTGCCGCTGAATATCGCGGTGTTGACCGTTTCGGATACCCGCCAATGGGCGGATGACCGTTCCGGCGATCTCTTGGTCGCGCGCTTAGAAGCCGCCGGCCACCGGCTGCATCACCGCCAGATCGTGCGCGATGACAAATACGCCATCCGCGCGGTGGTGTCGGGCTGGATCGCCGACCCGCAATGCCAAGTGGTCATCAGCACCGGCGGCACCGGGTTGACGGGGCGCGACGGCACGCCCGAGGCGCTCATTCCCTTGTTCGATAAGGAAATCGAAGGCTTCGGCGAAGTCTTTCGGATGGTGTCCTGGCAAAAAATCGGCACCTCGACCCTGCAATCCCGCGCCACGGCGGGCGTGGCCAACGGCACCTACCTGTTCGTGTTGCCGGGTTCCACCAGCGCCTGCGCCGATGCCTGGGATGCGGTGATCGCCGCCCAGCTCGACTACCGCACCGCGCCGTGCAACATGGTCGAACTCATGCCGCGCTTAACCGAACAGTAAGGGGCACGCCATGACCCGTTCCGCCCGTCCCCGCGCACTGTTCGCGGTGAGTTCGCTTGGCCTGGGCCATGCCACCCGCAGCTTGGTGGTGATGCGCCATTTTTTATCCAAAGGGTATGAATTAACGGTCATTTCTACCGGCAATGCCTTGGCCTTTTTGCGGCTGGAATTGGCCGACGCGCCGGTGGTGTTCGAAGATTGGCCGGATTACCCGCCGTTAGAGCGCGGTACAGGCTTGCGGTTTTACGCCTATCTGGGCTGGGATCTTTGGAAAACTTGGCAGCGAATTGGCGCAGAACGGCGTCGATTTTCCGCCATCGCCACGGAATTTGAAGTGATCTTCAGCGATGGCCGCTATGGGATATTTCATCCGGCGGTGCCCTCGGTCATCTTGTCGCATCAAATCGCCTTCATTCCGCCCAAGGGTTTGCGCGAAATCGGCTGGCTGAGCGATTGGCTGAATGTCAGCGCGTTGAAAAAATTCGACCGCATTTTGATTCCCGATTATCCCTGCCCGAGTCTGAACTTGGCGGGCAACCTGTCGCATACGCCGGTGCTGCATGGTGCGCGGCACGACTACATCGGCGTGCTGTCGTCGTATCCGCCCGCACCGGCGGATGCCGTGCAGGACATTGATGCCCTGTTCGTCATCAGCGGCTATTTGCAAGAGCACAAAGGCGCGTTCGTGCGGGATTTGCTGAAACAAGCGCGCGCCTTGCCCGGCAACAAAGTGTTCGTGCTCGGCGATGCGCAGGCGAATCCGGCGGACTATGCCGCCTACGAAGCGCCGAACCTCGCGATTTATCCACTGGCCAGCGGCGCACTGCGCCAATCGTTGTTCAACCGCGCCCGCTGCGTGGTGTCCCGCGCGGGGTACACCACCGTGATGGACTTGGTGGAACACGACAAACGCGCCCTGCTGATTCCGACCCCCAACCAAACCGAGCAGGAATATCTGGGGTTCTACCTCGGCGGCTTGGGCTATTTCGCCACGCGGCAGCAAGCGGGCGAGTGGGACTTGGCGGCGGCACTGCGAGACAGCGAATACACGCGCCGCTTCACCCCGCCGTGGCGCACTCAAGAAGCGCTGAAGCGCGTGGATGATGCGTTGGAGCCGCTGATTTTCAAGAATTTTTTCAGCATCATCGTGCCGGCGCACAACGAAGAAGCCGAATTGGCCGAAACCCTGGAGGCGCTGTTCGCGCAGCGCTATCCGGCGGCGCGGATGGAAATCATTGTGGTAGAAAACGGTTCGACCGATGCGACCCGCGCCATCGCCGAATCGTATCTGGCGCGGCAAGATTTGCCCTGCGCGTATCGCGTGCTGGAGAGCGAGCGGGGCGTTTCCCGCGCGAAAAATACGGGCTTGGCATCGGTCGATCCGCAATCGCAATGGGTGATTTTTTGCGATGCCGACACCCGACTCGCGCCGGGCGCCTTGCTGCACCTCAACACCTGGTTGAATCGGCACGGCGAAGGGCAGGCGGTTGGCACCACGGCAGTCCGCCCATTCCCAGATCGCCGATGGCGCGCGCGCATCTGGTTCGCGCTGTACGACTGGCTGCATCAGCGCACCCACAGCTCCTACGCCATCCAACTGGCGCGCACCCCGATTGCCCGAGGCGTCGGGTTTCATGCCGAGCTAAACTTCGCCGAAGATTTAACCTTCATCCGCGAATGTCGTCGATATGGCCGATTTTTCTTCATTCCCACCGAGTTCGTGCACACCTCCACCCGGCGGTTCCAGGCCAACGGCTATGCCCGCCAAAGCCTGAAATGGCTGGTCGAAGCCCTCCTGCCGATGCGGTTCAAACGCCGTCGTGGTTACGATGTCATTCGCTGATTTCGGCTCGATCGAACAATTCACCGCCTTTCTGCAAACCCACCAGCGCGCCGCCTACGGCCTGCTGTTTCTCGGCGCCTTGCTCGAAACCCTGATCCCGTTTTCCCTGCTGATACTCGGCGAAGTCGTCTTCCTGACCGGCGCCGTGCTGGCCGGCGTCGGCGCCCTCGACCTGTGGGCCGTCATGCTCGCCCTGTTCGCGGGCGGCATCTTGGGCGACAACCTCAGCTATGGCATTGGCCGGCGCTATGGCGTGGGGCTATTCGCGCGGCTGCAACACTGGCCGCTGGTTGGGCGACTGATTCACCAAGAAAATTACGACCGGGGCGCGGATTTTTTCGCCCGACACGGCGCCATGGCCGTCTTCATCGCCCGGCTCTCCGGCCCCCTGTCGTGGATAACCCCCGCGCTCGCGGGCATCTTCCGGCTCAACTACACCACCTTCCTGCGCTTCAACACCCCGGCGGTCATCATCGGCATCAGCCAATTCATCCTCGTGGGCTATTTTTTCGGCAGCTACTTGCCGCGCATCCTCGAATGGACCGCGCACTACGGCTGGCCGCTGGCCGCCGTCGGCGCATTCCTGCTGCTGACCGCGTGGGCGGTGTTCCGATTTATCCGCTGGCGCGGCGCACTGGATGCATCCGAAGCCCGCCTCGAAGCCTTCGTGCAGGCACATTTCTGGGTCACGGTCGGTTTGATCATCGGGCTTATCCTGCTCGTCTTGGCGCTCATGCAATGGTGGCGGGGCGGCTGAAAACCGGCATCCTTCGCGCCGCTGTCGCGCATTGCTCATCAAAATAGTCGGCCAGCCAATCCAAGGTGCGCACAAAAAAAGATACGCATTGCACGAGGATCGTTATAATCCACAGTCCACCGGACAACCGGGTCGGCTGACAAGACCTCGCGCCACCACGGCGCGCACCACTTTGGGGGTGACATGGCTTCGACGCGGATCACGAAACTCTAGGTGCATGTCGAGGGG
>DYMR01000054.1 GCA_020721485.1 Halothiobacillus neapolitanus
GCAGAGCTGACGGACATGAATTCCTCCAAGGGGCAGTAAAATCAAGCGCACGGGCAAAAAGCGCCCGTTCCTGAGCAAGGCAACGCGCATCATCGAACCAAATGCGACGCAGCGCAACCGGTGAAAAACCATGCAGTTTTCATGCCCAAAATGGGGCAAACGCTGGCGAACGGAGAAGATGCTGGGCAAGCCCTTGTTTATTCAGGCATGACATTCTTCCGCGCGCGGCGGATTGCGCGCACCGCGTCGCTGCACGCACCGCAATAGCACAAATTTGGTGCATCACGCCGGGCGGCGGCGCTATATCGGTGCATCACCCGTGGTGCCGGTGGGCAAGACCACGCAAGCGACCAAGCCCGGCGGGCGTTCTTCGGCCACCACATAGGGATGCGCGCTGCCCGGCGTCAACTGTAATTGCCAGCCTTGCGCTTCCGCCAGCACGCGCGCCAAACTCAGGCCCAAGCCGTAGCCGGTCACGCCGGTGCGCGCCGTGTCTTTGCGGGCAAAGGGTTGTTGAAGCTGGACGATTTCTTCGGGGGTCAGCCCCTCGCCTTGGTCTTCGATGCACAAAATATGTGCGCCCGCTGACCATTGGTGCCGCAGAACGAACGGTGGCTGACCATAACGCGCGGCATTGTCGATGAGGTTATCGAGGATACGGCGCAGGCTATCCGCCGCCAGATGAAACGCGCCATCCGCCCCGTTCGGCGGGCGGATGAGTCGCACTTCGATGCCGCGCGCGCGGGTTTGTGCCTGCCATTGACGCAGCCAGACGGACCACTGTCCCGGCTCTTTGCGGCTGTGTTCTGCGCCGCGTGCAATTTGCAGCACTTCGTCGATCAGCCGATGAATTTGGGCGATATCGCCTTGCATTTGTTGCAGTAATTCGGGCTCCAGCGCCGATTCCGCCAGTGCCAAACTCAAATTCAGGCGGGTGAGTGGGGTGCGTACATCGTGCGAAATGCCCGCGAGCAGCACGGTGCGTTGTTCCTGAAGTTGTCGCACCTGCCCGGTGCGCCGGTTCACTGCTTCGATCAACAGCCGGGTTTCGAGCGGCCCGGTCAGCGGCAACGGTTGTTCGGGCAGGCTGTGCGGCAGTTTTTCCACCAGTTGGGTGATCGGTCGGGTGAGGTGGCGGGTGATGAGCAGCGCGATCCACAGGGTCAGCACCATGCCGCCGATCAGGATGGCACCGAGCAGCAAGGGAATTTGGTAGCCGACACGCTGGCGGGTGAATTCAAATTTGAGAATTTGCCCTTCGAAGGGGATTTCCAGCCAATACCCCGCCCCGCCCGTCCGCTCGCCCATGTAGACGCATTCGCCGGTGTCCGGGTCGAGGGTATCGGGCGGGCACACGGTCATCCGGTGCGCCACGGCATCGTGCAGAAACCGCACATACGGCAGGCGGGTGCTGTGCAAGCGGCTCAATTGCGGCACGGAGCGCAGGCTCAGGCCGTCTTCGCGCGCCAGTTCGTTGGCGAAGCGGGCGCGTTCGGCCTGCGGTAAATCGCCCCAGGTTTGGGCGGAAAGCATGATTAACCCCGCCAAATCTTGCGCGGAGCGTTGCGCCATCGGCACGGCCACCAACCATGTCACCGCGCCTAAGGCGATCAGCAACACCATGCTCACGCTGCCGACCAGGGCGAGCGCGGTGCTGGAAAATAGGCTCCAGCGCGCGGGGTTCACGCGGGCGCTCCCGACGACCGTCCCTGCGGTGCGAACAAATACCCCTCGCCCCAGATGGTGATGAGGTAGCGCGGTTCCACCGGGTTGGTTTCGATTTTGCGCCGCAGTCGGGTCACGCGCACATCAATGCTGCGGTCGAACGCCGCCCGTTCGTAGCCTTTGAGCGCGTCCATGATGGCATCGCGGTGAATCACCCGATTGGGGCGATCCAAAAAAAACGACAGCAGCTGCCATTCGCCATGCGTGAGCTCCAGCGGCTTTTCGTGCAGAAACGCCTGCCGACGGGTGTCATCCCGCGTGAAATCGCCCACGCGGTGCAGCATTTCGGCGGTTGGCTCGGCAGCCATGACCTTGCCTTGGCGGCGGCGCAGCACGGCCTTGATGCGCGCGACCAATTCGCGGGGGTTGAAGGGCTTAGGCAGATAGTCGTCTGCGCCCAACTCCAGCCCGACAATGCGGTCGATCTCCTCCCCGCGCGCAGACAACATAATCAGCGGCGGGCGCGTGGCGGGATTCAAGCGCCGCGCGATCGACAAGCCATCTTCCCCCGGCAACATGATGTCGAGCACGATCAAATCAAACGCGGCCGACTGCGCCAAGGCGGCATCGAGCTGCACGGCATCCGCCGCCACCTGCACCGCAAAACCCTGGCCGCGCAAATACCGCGCCAGCAGGGTTTGAATGCCCGGATCATCATCCACCACCAAAATTCGCGGTTCGCTCATGACTTTTCCAAAATTCGCGGTGCGCTCATGACGCTTCCAAAATTCGCGGTGCGCGCATCGCGACTTACCCCGTTGTCTGCGCGCAGTGTCGGCGGGCAACGCCGCGCCCGTCAATGGCTTCCGCCCCGGAGTAACAACTTGTAACACCGAGGAAACACGCCGGTTTCAGTTCGCGCGTGTAATGCGAGCACCTTCTTCCTTTCCCCGAAAATCACCATGCGGATGCTTTTTGTTTTGATCGGCCTGCTGAGCGCCAGCGCCTTTGCCCAGAGCGCGGCGCCGCCCCCTGCCCACACCGCCAGCGCCGCCCAGAATGGGGACAGCGCCGCCCAGAATAGTGATTGGGCGACGATTCTCGCCGCCGCCGCCGAACGCCAACAGTTGGGGCTTCGCCCGCAGGCCGATGCCGAGCGCAGCGCTGCCGAACGCCGCCGTGCCGACGGCTGGCTCGCCGGCGCGCCGACGCTGGATGGCCTGTATCGCGACGATCGACCGCTGAGCAATCAGGGCGCGGGCGAACGGCAATTCGGCCTGCGCCTGCCCTTGCGCCGCCCCGGCCAAACCGAAGCATGGACGCGGCTGGCCGAACAGACTGCGCTGGACGCACGCAGTCGGCAACACGCGGCGGAATTGGCGCTGCTCGGCCAACTGCGCAGCCTGGCCTGGGATGTTCGCCTGGCCGATGCGCGGGTACAGGCCGCACAAAGCCGGCACCGCCAACTCACCCAGCTCCTCACCGCCATGCGGCGCCAAGTCGCACTGGGCGAAGCCGCCGCCATCGACGCGCAACTGCTGGAAGCCCGCGCGCTGGACGCCGAAGCCGCGCTCGCAGCGGAACACGCCAGCGCCAAAGCCGCCCACGCACGCTGGCAAGCGGCGACCGGACAGGCCGCTTTGCCAGTCGATTTAGGGCAAACCGCCATTCCCGCCGCACTCAGCCAGCTCAACGACGCCAATGCGCTGATTCGCCAACAACCGTTGCTGGCGCATCTCGCCGATCAAGCACAACTGGCCGGTGCCGCGCTGAATGCCAGCCGTGCCGAAGGCGCGGGCGCGCCGGAGTTGGGCGTGGCGGTCAAACGCGACCGCAGCGACCGCCAAACCCCGTGGGACAACAGCCTCCAACTCAGCCTCAGCCTGCCGCTCGGCGGCGAGGTCTATCGCGCGCCGCAACTGGCGGAACTCAACCAACAAAAAAGCGCGGCGCAAGTCAGCCTCATTCAAGCGACCCAGGCGCTCTGGGGCGACATTCTCGATTTGCGCACCCGCACCGCCGCATGGCCGGCGCGCCTGCACTTGCTGGACCAACGCGCGGCCCTGTCCGACACCGTGCTCGCCAAACAACAGCAGGCACGCAATCTGGGCGAAATCGACTGGGCCGCCTGGCTCATTTATGAACGGGAAGCCGCCGACGCCCGCCTGCAAGCCCAAGAAGCGCATCAGCAAGCCGCGCGCGATGCCAGCCTGTTAAAACAAGCCTATGGTCTGATGCCGACCGCCCAACCCGCGCCCGGAGCCCATCCATGAATCGCACCGCATCCCACCGTCACGCCGCGCCACTCTTGGCCGCGCTCGCCTTGATGGCGCCGTTCTCGCCGGCACAGGCGCAATCCGCCGCCGCTGAACCCGTGATCGTGCCGGAATCCCTCCGCGCCAATCTTCCCGTGAAAACCGCGCCGATCTCGTTCGTTCAGCACATTCCGCAGGCCAGCGGTTTGGCGCTCATTGCCGCCGGCAGCAGCGCCGATAGCCGCATCGTGGTGAGCGCGCCGGTGGATGGCACGGTGGGGATGACGCTGCCCGCCATCGGACAAGCCCTCAGCGCGGGCACGACCTTGACGACGCTCGATAGCCCGCAACTCGCCGAACTGCACGCCAACGCGCAAATGGCGGCCGCGCGCGTTCAACAAGCCGAACAGGCCGTGGCGCGCGATCAAAAACTGCTGGCCGAAGGCTTGATCGCCACCAAACGCTGGCAAGCCACCGCGGCAGAACTGGCCAGCGCCCGTGCAGCCGATCGCGCGGCGCAGGCCAGTCTGGCGCTGGCGCGCGGCACGCAGCCCATCCACGGCACGCAGTTGACGCTCACCGCACCCACGGCGGGCGTGCTCACGCGGCGGCTCGTGCAGCCCGGCGCCCGTGTCGCCCAAGGCACCGCGCTGTTTGAACTCAGCACGGCCGGGCAATGGTGGCTGCTGCCCCTGCCCGTCGATCAAGTACCGGCGGAACGCAGCAGCGTCACCCTGCGCATTCCCGGCTGTGCCGATGCCCCATTGCGCACGGTGGATGCCACCGTCGATCCCGACAGCCAGTTGCTCACGCTGCGCGCCGAGCCCGCCGCCCCGTGCGATGCGCTGCGAC
This sequence comes from Halothiobacillus neapolitanus, assembly GCA_020721485.1. Taxonomy (GTDB): domain Bacteria; phylum Pseudomonadota; class Gammaproteobacteria; order Halothiobacillales; family Halothiobacillaceae; genus Halothiobacillus; species Halothiobacillus neapolitanus_B. Next base: position 4,773 of record DYMR01000054.1, read on the forward strand.
CCGGCCAGCGGGTGAACGCCTCATTGTGGGTGCCGGTTGCCGCACCCGTCGCCGCCATCCCGGTCAATGCCTTGAGTGCCGGGGTGGGTACCGACGCCGGACAATGGCAAGTATTCGTCGCGCGCGGCGGGCAGTATTTCGCCCTGCCCGTGACCGAGCGGGCTTCCCGCACGGGCGTCGCCTATGTCACCGGTGCGTTTGAACCCGGCGATGCGCTGGTCATCTCGGGCGCCAATCGCCTGAAAGCGATTCGTTTGGGCATGGGCGCAGAACAATGATCCGCCGGCTCATCAAATTCGCGCTCACCCAACGGCTGCTGGTGCTGTTGGCCGCGTTGATCGTCGCGGGCTTTGGCTGGATGTCGTTTCAGCAATTGCCGATCGACGCCTACCCGGATATTTCCCCCACGCAGGTGCAAATCATCCTCAAAGCACCGGGCGTTACGCCGACCGAGGTCGAAACCCGCATCACCGCGCCGCTGGAAACCGCCCTGCTCGGCATTCCCAACCAAACCATGCTGCGCTCGACCTCCAAGTACGGCATTGCCGCCATCACGCTGGATTTTGCCGAAGGCACCGATATTTACTGGGCGCGCCAGCAAGTCAACGAAGCCCTGACCGGCGTGCGCGGCGATTTGCCCGCCGGCGTGACCGGTGGCGTCGCGCCGATCACCACGCCTCTGGGCGAAGCCTTCATGTTCACGCTGGAAAGCCCAACGCTCTCGCTCACCGAGCGCCGTTCGCTGCTCGACTGGGTGATTCGTCCGGCACTGCGCACCGTGAAGGGCGTGGCGGATGTGAACGCGCTGGGGGGCTACAGCCGTAGTTTTGAGGTCGTGCCCGATCCGGCCAAACTCGCGGCCACCGGACTCACCACGGTCGATCTGGTGCGCGCCATCGACGAAAACAATCAGAACGATGGCGCCGGTCGGCTGACTGTGGGCGAAGAAGCGTGGCTGGTACGCGCCGAAGGGCGAATCCGCTCGCTGGAAGATCTGCGCCGCTTGGTGATTGCCGAGCGCCACGGCCAGCCGATTCGCTTGGCGCAAGTCGCCGAAGTGCGGATTGGCGCCATCACCCGCTTAGGCGCCGTCACCCACAGCGGCCAAGGCGAAACCGTTGAAGGGCTGGTGCTCACCCTGCGCGGCGCCAATGCGCGGGCGGTGGTCGAAGGCGTGCAGCAGCGGTTGGCCGAGCTGGAACCCAGCCTGCCAAAAGACTTAAAAATCAATGTGTTTTACAACCGCGCCGACCTCGTAAACACCGCCGTCCACACCGTCAGCAAGGCGCTCACCGAGGCCGTGGTTTTGGTGTTGATTCTGCTGATGCTGTTTCTCGGCAACTGGCGCGCGGCCATCACCGTGGCGCTCGCCCTGCCGATGTCGGCACTCATCACCTTCATTTTGATGCGCCAATTCGGCATGACCGCCAATCTGATGAGCCTGGGCGGCTTGGCGATTGCCATCGGCATGCTGGTCGATGCCGCCGTGGTGGTGGTCGAAAACATGGTGGCGCATCTCGCGGCGGCAACCCACCATCCCGAACACCTCGCGCGCCGCAGCCGCACGCAAATTCTGCTGCGCGGCGTGCAAGAAGTTGCCGCGCCGGTCGTGGCCGGCATTGTCATCATCATGTTGGTGTTTTTGCCGCTGCTCTCTTTGCAGGGCTTGGAAGGCAAACTGTTTGCGCCGGTCGCGCTCACCATCGTCTTCGCGTTGGGCGCATCGCTGCTCCTATCCCTCACCCTCATTCCCGTGGTCGCCTCGCTCTTGCTCGGTCGTGTCACCGATCACGAACCCTGGCTGGTGCGGCAAATCCATCGGCTGTACGAACCCCTGCTCACCGCCGCGCTGCGGCGCCCCCTGCCCGTGGCGGGCATTGCCATCGCCCTGCTGATTGCGGCGGCGGGGCTGTACACCCAAATCGGCAAAACCTTCATGCCTCGGCTGAATGAAGGCACCATTGTCATGCAGGTCGAAAACCTGCCCGCCACCACCCTCAGCGCCACCGTTGCCCTGAATACCGATCTGCAACGCGCGCTGATGAGCCAAGTGCCGCAGATTGCGCAAATCGTCGCGCGCTCCGGCTCGGATGAACTCGGGCTCGACCCGATGGGGCTGAACGACACCGACACCTTCATCATTCTCAAACCCGAAGCGCAATGGCAGGGGCAATCCCTGGCGGATATTCAGGAGGCCATTCGCCGCGTGCTGGCCACCGTGCCCGGCTTCAACGCCGGTTTTACTCAACCGATTGAAATGCGCGTCTCGGAAATGCTGACCGGCGCGCGCGGCGATGTGGCCATCAAGGTGTTTGGCCCCGCGCTCGACGAACTCAACCAACTCACCGCCCAGATTAAGGCCGTGGTGGAAAAACGCCCCGGCGCGGAAGATGTCGCCACCACCGACAACGAAGGCGTGTTGTTCATTAACTTGGCGATTGCTCAGGCCGCCGCCGCCCGCAACGGCTTGTCTGTCGCGGCGCTGGAGGCCATCTTGCGCGCACAAATCGACGGCCAGAACGCCGGCATCGTGCAAGAAGGCAACGCCAGAACCCCGATTCTGGTGCGTGCCGATGCGCTGACCGATAACCCACAAGGTCTGCGCGATTTACCCATCGCCCTGCCCAACGGCACCGTGCAACCCCTATCGAGCCTGGCGACCTTGAGCCGCACCACCGGCCCGGTGTTTGTCACCCGCGAAATGGGTTCCCGTTTCGCCGTGGTGCGCGCCAATGTCAGCGGGCGCGCGCTGACCGATTTTGTGGCCGAAGCCAAACAAGCCGTGGCCACGCAAGTGCCCCTGCCCACCGGCTACCGGCTGGAATGGGGCGGGGAATTTGAGAATCAGCAACGCGCCGCGAACCGGCTGGCCTTGGTGGTGCCCATCGCACTGGGGCTGATTTTTGTGTTGCTGTTCAGCACCTTCGGCTCCATCCGCCAAGCCTTGCTGGTGTTTGTGAACATCCCGTTCGCCCTCGTCGGCGGCGTGTTCGCCCTGTATTTCACCGGCGAATACCTGTCCGTGCCGGCGTCGGTCGGCTTTATTGCCTTGCTGGGGATTGCGGTACTCAACGGCCTCGTGCTGGTGTCGTACTTCAACCAACTCGCCGCCACCGGGCTCGATGGCTTTGAAGTGGTGCGGCAAGGCGCCCTGCGGCGCTTGCGCCCCGTACTCATGACTGCCTCGATTGCCGCATTCGGGCTCGTGCCGCTGCTGTTTGCGACGGGGCCCGGCTCCGAAATTCAAAAACCGCTGGCCATCGTCGTCATCGGCGGCTTGGTCAGTTCCACCCTGCTCACCCTGATTTTGCTCCCGATTCTGTATCGACGGTTTGGGCAGCCAAGGCCGCCATCGAGCGTGTAAGGAATTGCCCTTCGCGCCCGACGGAACATGCTATAACCCGTGAAACATCCGAATGAATAATCCAAAAATGGGGGCGCAATGAGTACGCATCAACACACAGGCCGTTGGCCGGGGGTTTGGCTTGGGCTGCTTTTGGCGGCCATGCTCAGCCCAACGCTGGCCGCACAGGCCGCACCGCCCGCATCAACCGGCGGCAGCCCAGAACGGGTCGGCTCCGTGGCCTTCGTCGATCACCTCAGCAATTTTCCGGCCGATTTCGCGGTGATGCGGGAAAAGAAAATTCCCATGCTGCTGTTTTTCCACGCCACCTATTGCGGCTATTGCCAGCAGGTGGATAACAACTTCTTGATTCCCATGCGGCTCGACCCCGAATTTCAGGGTCGGCTGCTGATTCGCCGGGTGATGATCGACAGTGATCGGCAGTATGTCGGGCTGGATGGAAAAACCCACGGCTACGAACATCTGGCGAAAATTCTTGGCGTGCGCGGCGTGCCCTACATCCTGTTTCTCGCGCCGGATGGCTCGCGGATTACCTCCATCCAAGGCACCGCCTATGACTACTACGGCTACTACCTCAGCCAAGATGTGAATTTGGCGACCGCCTGCGCGCAGCACCCGGATCCCGCCCGTTGCGATGGCCGCAAAGATGGACCGGGGTTAACGCATCCGTAACCGGCGGTTGCACATGGTTTCAACCGCCTGGGCGTTATTCCGTTACCACCACGCCCAAGGTTAAAAACAACGCGGTCCACACCAAAGATTTCACCACGATCAATCCCGCGATGACGGCGTGAACCAGTTTCCACGGGGCGTGTTGTTCAAATTTCTCGTTCATGATGGCGCTCTCCTTAAGTTTTCTGAATGCCCCATAAAATTACGGCAAATTCCTGAGCGTTTCAATGGGATTTCGTGAATTTTTTATGAAGGATTCATATTTTCTGTTGAGCAATCATTCCAAAAGCATTGCTAACAAATCATTGATACCACAGGAAGTTTTCTCCGCCACGCTAACGATGCCCTAAGTCTCCGCACCTATTGTGCCTCGGGCGTGACTCCCCACGCCCTATTTCAGGGACTGCCATGAACACCATCACCCCCCCACACCCGAACGCGGGCAACCCAAAAACCGATGCCTTGCTCAACAAAGTGCCGCAAGTCATCCTGCTGTTTTGGGTCATCAAAATTTTGGCCACCACGGTGGGCGAAACCGCCGCCGATTATCTGAACTTTGACTTAAATTTCGGGCTGACCGCCACCACCCTCGTCATGTCTGGCGCGCTGGCATTGGCTTTGTTTATTCAGGTGCAGGCACCCCGGTACATTCCGTGGCGCTATTGGCTCACGGTGGTGTTGGTGAGTGTGGTGGGCACCTTGATTACCGATAATCTCACCGACCATTTGGGTATTCCGCTGGAAGTGTCTACCGCAGGGTTTGCCGGCGCGCTCATCCTCGTATTTGCCCTGTGGTATCAACGCGAAGGCACTTTATCCATTCATCATGTCGATACCCGCGCGCGGGAATTGTTTTACTGGCTGGCGATTTTGTGTACTTTCGCCCTGGGCACCGCCGCCGGGGATTTACTGGCCGAACGGCTCAATGCGGGATTTTTGAATGCCACGCTGATTTTTGCCAGCAGCATTGGATTAATTTACTTGGCGTATCGTTTTTTCAAACTCGGCCCGATCTTGGCCTTTTGGTTGGCGTATATTTTGACACGGCCGCTCGGCGCCTCATTCGGTGATTATCTGTCACAACCCGTGGCCGATGGGGGATTGGGCCTGGGCACGGTCGGCACCAGCGCGCTGTTTTTATCCGTGATTCTCGCGCTGGTCATCTATTTGACGGCGACGCATAAAGATCGTCTGCCCGATTAATGACTGTTCGCAGGAACGCTGCCCATGCGCATTTTGCTGGTTGAAGATGATCCGATGATTGGCGAGGCGGTCAGCCTCGCGCTGAAAGACGCCGCCTACGCCGTCGACTGGGTGAAAAATGGCTTGACCGCGCTGCAAGTGTTGGCAGATCAAGAACATGAAGCGGTGCTGCTGGATTTAGGTCTCCCCGGAAAGGACGGGCTTTCGGTCCTCGAACACCTTCGGCAGCACGGCCAAACGGTGCCGGTGCTGATTATCACCGCACGCGATGGCTTAGCCGATCGGGTGCAAGGGCTGGATCTGGGTGCGGATGATTACCTCATCAAACCGTTTGAAATCAGCGAATTACTCGCCCGCCTGCGTGCCGTTACCCGCCGACAGGGCGGTCAAGCCCAAGCCTGCCTCAGCAATGGCCGGCTCAGCCTGAATCCCGCCACCCACGAAGCGCAGTTCGAGGATAAATCCGCCGTATTAACCCCGCGCGAATTTGCCTTGGTCTACGCCCTATTACTCCGTCCCGGCACCATTCTGGCGCGCGCCGAATTGGAAGGACGAATTTACGGCTGGAACGAGGAAGTGGAAAGCAACGCGATTGATTTCCTCATTCACAGCGTGCGCAAAAAACTGGCGCCCGCCGCAATCAAAAACATTCGCGGCGCCGGGTGGCTGGTGGATCGCGCGTCATGAAGCCAGCGGGCGCAACCCATTCGCTACAACGACATTTGTCCGGCGTTTTAACCGGCGTTATTTTAATTGCCGGCTCGATTGCGGCCGTGTTTTCATTCTTTTTTGCGTTTGGCGAAGCGCAAGAATTTCAAGATGATGGACTGCGCCAAGTGGCGGCTTTAAGCATTGGCAATGCCAGTCAAATTGCCGCCCTCGATGCCTCGCATCACGCCGTCATCGACCCGGAATCGCGCATTGAAATCATCCGACTGCCCGATGATGACCGCCCCGCCTGGCTGCCGGCGGCGCTCGCGCCGGGCTTTCACACCTTGGCGGTACCCGGCCAAAATGAACAGATGCGGGTGTTCGTCCGCGACATCACCGACACCCGCCAACTGGTCGTGGCGCAATCCACCGACACCCGCAATGAAATTGCCCGCGACAGTGCCCTGCGCACCGGCATTCCCACACTGATTCTGCTGCCTTTACTGATTTTGAGCATCACCTGGGTCATTCGAAAACAACTTCAACCCCTGCGCAGCCTTGCCAACACCCTAGACAAGCAAGACCCACAAGACTTCACCCATTTGCCGGATACCGCAGTACCGGATGAAATTCTGCCCTTCATTGCCGCCATCAACCGCCTGCTCGAACGGGTGGAACACATGGTGCGACAACAACG
>DYMR01000055.1:0-8781 GCA_020721485.1 Halothiobacillus neapolitanus
ATGCAGCGCCCGCACAGGCTGGGGTGCGCGTCGTGTTGGCCGACATCGGCTTGGTGGTGCCAGCAACGCTCGCACTTGGGTTGTTCGCTGGCGGCCACGGCGATGACGACTTGCCGACCGTTGGCGAGGGTTTCGACGGGCAAATCCGCAGGCGCGGCGTCGAGCGGGGCGATGTCGAGTTCGGAGACGATCAGCACGAAGCGCAGTTCGTCCGCCATCGGTGCGAGCCGTTCGGCCAGCGCGACATCGACGAACAATTGCACACGGGCGGAGAGGTTCGCTTTGATGCGTTTGTCGGCGCGGGCGGCTTCGGCCACACGGTTGACGGCATCGCGCAGGCCGATGATGTCGGCCCAGAATTGGCGCTGGCTGTCGTCGAGCAGCGGGCGCAGGTCGTCGCGGTGCACGGCCAGCAGCACCGAGGGTTCGCGCGGTTCCTGCTGGGCGGGCAAAAAGCCCCAGAGTTCATCGGCGGTGAAGGAGAGTACCGGCGCGATCCAGCGCGTCAGGGCTTCGATCACGCGCCACATCACGGTTTGCGCCGAGCGCCTCATGCGGGCGTTCGGTTGGCCGGTGTAGATGCGGTCTTTCACGATGTCGAGGTAGAACGCACCCAGTTCGATCGAGCAGAAATGATGCACGCGGCTGATGAGGGTGTGGAAATCGTAGGCCGCGTAATCGGCCAGAATCGCGCGGTGCAGCGCGGCGGCGTGGTCGGCCAGCCAGGCATCGAGCGGCAGCAGATCGGCATCGGCCACGCAATCGGTGGTCGGGTCGAAGTCGTTGATGTTCGCCAGCAGATAGCGCGCGGTGTTGCGGATGCGGCGGTAGGCCTCGCCGGTGCGGGCGAGAATTTCATCGGAGACGCTCATCTCGCCGGAAAAATCGGTCGAGGCGACCCACAGGCGCAGCACATCGGCGCCCATTTTGTCGATGACGGTTTGCGGCGCGACGACATTGCCCAGCGATTTGGACATTTTCCGCCCCTGCCCATCGACGGTGAAGCCGTGGGTCAGCACGCCGCGATAGGGCGCGTGGCCGTTCATCGCCACGCCGGTCAATAGCGATGACTGGAACCAGCCCCGGTGTTGGTCGGAGCCTTCGAGATACAGATCCGCCGGTGTACCCAGTTCCGGGCGGCGCGCCAGCACGGCGGCGTGGGTGCTGCCGGAATCGAACCACACATCCAGGGTGTCGGTGACTTTGTCGAACTGCGCGGCCTCGGCGCCGAGCAGTTCGGCGGGGTCGAGGCCGAACCAGGCATCAATGCCGGCGGTTTCGATGCGTTGGGCGACTTGTTCGATCAGCGCGGGGGTGTTCGGGTGCGGCAGGCCGGTCGCTTTATCCACGAACAGTGGGATCGGCACGCCCCAAGTGCGCTGGCGGGAAATGCACCAATCCGGGCGTTTTTCGACCATGCCGGTGATGCGCGCCTCGCCCCAAGCGGGCACGAAATGCACGGTTTGAATCGACGCCAGCGCCTCATCGCGCAGCGCGTTTTGCTCCATCGAAATAAACCATTGGCCGGTGGCGCGAAAAATCAGCGGGGTTTTGTGCCGCCAGCAGTGCGGATAGCTGTGGGTGAAGCGGCTGTGCGCGAGCAGTGCGCCGGATTCGCGCAGGGTGTCGAGGATTTTTGCGCCGCCGGTTTTGAGGTTCATGCCGCCCACGAGCGGGGTGTCCGGCAGGAAGACGCCTCGGCCATCGACGGGGTTATCGACCGGCAAGCCGTAGCGTTGGCCGATTTTGAAGTCGTCTTCGCCGTGGGCGGGCGCGGTGTGTACGGCGCCGGTGCCGGCCTCGGTGGTTACATGGTCGCCCAGGATGACCAGCACTTGCCGATTCAGGAATGGGTGATGCAGGTGCAAGCCTTCGAACTCCGCCCCCGGCGCGCGGCCGAGCACCTGCCCGACCAGCCCCATGCGCGCCAGCGCCGAGTCTCGCAGCGCTTCGGCCAGAATCAGGCGGCGGCCATCGGTCAGCTCGATCAGGCTGTACTCCAGTTCGGGGTTCAGCGCCACGGCTTGGTTGGCGGGCAGCGTCCACGGGGTGGTCGTCCAGATCACGATCGAGACCGGCGCGGTGCTGTTCAGCCCAAACGCGCGGTGCGTGGCTTGTGCATCGACGGCGGCGAAGGCGACATCAATTTGATCGGATTGTTTGTCTTGATATTCGACTTCCGCCTCGGCCAGCGCCGAACCGCAATCTAAGCACCAATGCACGGGCTTCTCGCCTCGGTGCAGATGGCCGCGCGCGATGATGGTGCCCAAGGCTCGCACGATGTCGGCCTCGGTGTGGAAGTCCATGGTTTGATAGGGGTTTTCCCAGTCGCCAATCACGCCCAGCCGGATGAAATCGGCCTTTTGCCGCGCGACTTGTTCGGCGGCATACACGCGGCAGGCATCGCGGAATTCACGCGGGCTGACTTTATCCCCGGCCTTGCCGAGCTTTTTTTCCACCTGCAATTCAATCGGCAGGCCGTGGCAATCCCAGCCCGGCACATAGGGCGCGTCGAACCCGGCCAGTTGCTTGGATTTGACGATGATGTCTTTGAGAATTTTGTTCACCGCATGGCCGATGTGAATGTCGCCATTGGCATACGGCGGGCCATCGTGCAGCACGAACTTGGGACGCCCGGCGCTGGCGGCGCGAATCGCGCGGTACAGGTGCAGTTGTTGCCACGCGGCAAGGCGATCTGGCTCCCGCTTGGGCAAATCGCCGCGCATGGGGAACGGGGTGTCGGGCAGATTCAGGGTGGCTTTGTAGTCGGTCACGATGGGGGCGCTTGGGGCTGAAGAAAATGGATTTGATTGTAACAAGATTCAGCGCCGGCGCAGCCGTGGGGATTCGCCCGTTCGTTTAGCCCAGGAGGCGGCGCAGGATCAGCCCCGGCAGCCGCCAGAGAAAGCCGAAAAACAGGCGGGTGTGCATGCCGGTGAGCAGCAGGTTGTCGCGGCCATAGCGAAAGTGCGATACCCCGCCCTCCTGCGCGGCGAAGTAGCGTACCGGCGTGGGCAGGTTGCGCGGGCGCACGCCGTGCCACACCAGCCGCACCGCCGCTTCGGGGTCGAAATCGAACCGGCGCATGAAGCGGCTGCGGTGCATGATCGTGCGCAGCGGCGCAATCGGGTACACGCGCATGCCGAACAGGGAATCGCCAATCCCCGCCCAAAGCGTTTCCAGATTCACCCAAGTATTCGAAACCTGCCGCCCGTACACGCGGATTTTCGGCGCATCGGCATCGAACACGGGTTTGCCGAGAATCAGCGCGGCGGGGGTTTCTGCGGCGGCGGCCATGAACGCGGGAATGTGGTCGGCGGGGTGCTGGCCATCGCTGTCGAGGGTGAGCGCGTGGGTGAAGCCGGCGGCGGCGGCGGCGTCCAGCCCATGCAGAATCGCCGCGCCCTTGCCTTGATTGTGCGGCAGAACGAGCACGCGTAAACCGGCATCCGTGGCGGCCAAGGCCTGCAAGCGCGCGGTGCTGCCATCGGTGCTGCCATCGACCACGACCCACACCGGATTCCATACGGCGCGGGCGGCGGCGACGGTGTCGAACACCTTATCGCCGGGGTTGTAGCTCGGAATCAGCACCAAACGGTGGGGATCGGGAACGGCGGCGGTCATGTCGGTTCAGCGGGAGGAAACGGTTGGCGCAGCGCGTATTCGATGGCGGCGGTGCCGCTGCGCGCGTCGCGGGGGATGGGGAGGTCGGTCAGGTGGCACAGGCGTCCGCGCCACGGCAGGCGGGGCGGGCGGGAGAGCGGCCAGTGTTTGCCGAGGTAGGCCGGGTCAAGCTCGATGCCGAGCACGGTAATCGGCACCCGCGCCCGCTGGGCGATCATCGCGGCGCTGTAGCCGAGCGGGTCGAGCGGCGGTTCGCGCGTGCGCCCGCCCTCGGGGAAAATCAGCAGGTGCGCGCCCTCGCTCAGCGCTTGCCGCGCTTGAAGCACCACTTCGAGCGGGCCATCGTTGCGGATGTACCCGGCGAGGTGCGCGGCGGGGCCGAACAGCGGGTTGCGCATCAGCGCGGCCTTCATCACGCAGACGGTATCCGGCACCCGCGCGATGATGAGGATGACATCAATCAGCGAGGGATGGTTGGCGACCAGCACGCGCGGGCTGGCGGTGTTCAGCGTCGTTAATGCGCGCAGATCGAAGCGCGTGGCGCAGGTGAGGCGCAGAAAGCCGAGGTACAGCCGGAACGCGCCGCCGATGGTGCGGCGGGCGGCGCGGCGCGCCCTCGGCCAAGGCCGCAACGGGCGGAACAGCAGCGCTGCCGGCAGCAAGAGCAGACACAACAAGCCTAAAAACCCCAAACCCAGCCCCATGGCGAGGGTTTCGTAGGCGCGCCACAGCCGTGATCGGTGGGGTGAAGTGGGGGTCATGAGCGCGGCAGGCTGCCGGTGGCTTCGATTTCGACCAGCAATTCCTGCCGGCACACATCGGCTTGAACATAGTGCGCGTCCAGCCCTTCGCCCAAGCAGACCCGCAGTTCGCGTTGGATTTTTTCCACATCGCCGGCATGGCGCACATAAATACGGTATTGCAGTTGGCTGAGGCGAAAGCCGAGGCTGTCTTCGGGCAGGCGCGCATTGGCTTCGCTCAGCAACGCGGAGAGGTTGGCAAGAATTTCGCGGGTTTGCGCCCGCACGCTGTCTAGGTGCCGGCTTTCGTGGCCGACAATGCTGGCGGTGCCGGAAATCAGCAGCAGCCAACTGTGCGGCAGCGGCACGAGGGTGGCACGGGAAAAGGTCGGGCTTTTCGGGCCGTAGTCGCGCGGGTAGTGGTAGGCGCTGATCTGGCGGGGGTTTTCTAGCCGAATTGGCTCGACCTTGCCCGCCAGAAAGGCGAGCTGAAGGCTGCCCCGCCGAGTGCCGAGGGCGCAGGCGGCGGGGGCTTGCTGCTCGCTCGGCAGGGTGTGGGCGGCATAGGCGGCTTGTCGCCCGATGTTGAATTGCCGGTAGCGTTCCAGCCCGCCGGGTTCGCCGTGAATGTCCGGCAGATAATTCCAAGTGCGCCACAGATGCACAAAGCCGGTGGCGTTCAGCACGGTGAACAGGCGGTCGTACAGGGCTTGGCTGGCGGCGGGGAGTTGGTCTTCTTGCCCCGCCGGGTCGGTGTGTTCGAGAACGCCGAACAGCAACGCGTCATCGTGGCGATAGCGCCCGCCCGGAACTTCGCCCTGCGTCACGGCGCCCTGCGCGCTCGGCCAGCATTCGCCCAAGCCGTGGCTGCGGTGGTCGAACAGCGGAATCGGCACACTTAAAAAGGGCGCGGATACCGAGGTTTTCGGCGGCGATCCGTACCAAATCAGCCCCAGGCCGTCGGCGCAGGGCTCGATCCGATCGACGGTGCGCGGGTGGTACGGGGCGCTCATGATGAGGGATCAGTGTCCGGCAGCGGGCGAATGATGCGCCGCCGATGACGCCACGCCCGCCAAGATCGGCCGGCGTGCCGCAGGGCGGAAAGGTAGTAGATGCCTTTGAGCAGGCGCAGCGCGCCCCAAATCGGGGTTTTGCCGTAAATATCGCCGGCCAGCAGCGAGAGCAGGGCTTCCCGCACGCGGAATATGTTGCGCGGCCCCATGAACAGATCGCGCATGGTCGGGTGGGTGACGCGGTAGATAAACCACGAAAATTCTTTCGGGCCTCGGCGCAGTTCTCGGTCGAATTCGGCCATGGCCTGCGCGGTTTTTTCGGGCTGCCGCAGGGCGGTGTCGATGGCCTCGGCACCAAAAACGGCGCTCTGCATCGCGAGCAGCACGCCGGAGGAAAATACCGGGTCGATGAAGGCGAACGCATCGCCGAGCAGAATGAATCGGTCGCCGTGGGTTTGGCGGGCACCGTAGGAATAATTGCCGGTGGCTTCGGCGGGCTGGATCAATTCGGCCTGCGCCATGCGCGCGGCGAGCGGCGGGCAGAGCGCGATATTTTCCTGCAAAAATTCTTCCAGTGGCCGCCCGCGACGGGTTTTGAGGTGGTATGGCCAAGTCACCATGCCCACGCTGGTGATGCCGTCTTTCAGCGGAATAAACCAGAACCAGCCGTGCTCGAACCAGAAAATGCTGATGTTGCCTTCCGCCTGACCGGGGTTGCGCTCGGCGCCGCGAAAATGCCCGAACACGGCGGTGCTGTTGTGCCGGGTGTTGCGGGTTTTGATGCCCAATTGGTTGGCGAGCAGGGTGTCGCGCCCGGAGGCATCGACCACGAAGCGCGCGTGCCATTGCGCGGTTTGGCCAGATTCATCCTGCGCGGTGACGCGCACCGCCTCGGGCAGAAATTCCACGCCGGTGGCTTTCCAGCCCTCGTGGACGGTCGCGCCCTTGGCCTGCGCGTTGCGAATCAACACCTCGTCGAAGGCGGCGCGGGGGACTTGGTAGGCCATCGGCAGGGATTTATCCCAGGCTTCACCGAAGGCGAAAGTTTGCGTGTGCGCGTGCCAGGGCGAGACGAATTCCGCCGCCCATTTTTCCATGCCGAGGCCGCGCACCGCCTCGGCCACGCCCAGTCGTTCAAACAGCGGCAGATTGGCGGGCAGCAGCGATTCCCCAATATGAAAGCGCGGGTGGTGGGCTTTTTCCAGCACCACCACGCGATACCCGCGCTCCGTGAGCAAGGGCGCAATCGTGGCGCCCGCCGGCCCACCGCCAATCACCAGAATATCCACCAGCACATCGCAGACATCGGATTCGGTGCGGTTTGGGGTCATCGGGGGGCTCCTAAAACGGGGATTTGAGGCTGTGTTCCAATCACAGCCCATGCGCGGTGGCGTTCGGGCTGGCATGATACCACCGCCGTCCGCCGGTGCTTGCGTGCCGGTGCCCCGCCACAGGAGGTGTGATTTGTATTGGTTGGATCCGACTCGTCTGGTGTCGATGCCCGCTGCCGGTTGGCGCGGGGTGATGCAGCGTTTGCGGGCGCACATGCCATTCAAAGCGCTGGGGACGACGGCGTTCATGACCGGCTTTTTTCTGATTTATCTGCACTTGCTGCATCACCCCGTGCACCCCGTGACGATCATGCCCTTGACGCCGATCGACCACTGGTTGGGGTTTTTCCCGCAAAGCCTGTTGATTTATTTAACTTTGTGGCTGTATGTCTCCTTGCCGCCGGCGTTAATCTGGTCGCGCCCGGTGCTGTTTGGCTATGGCGTGTCGATTGCCTTGGTGTGCGCGGTCGGCCTGTGGATTTTTTGGCAATGGCCGACGGCGGTGCCGCCACCGGAGATTGATTGGGCGCGCTACCCCGGTTTTGCCTCGTTGAAAGCGGTGGACGGCACCGGCAATGCCTGCCCTTCGCTGCATGTGGCCACGGCGGTGTTTTCTGGCATTTGGCTGCATTTTTTGCTGCGGCAAATGGGTTTTTCGCGCCGTTGGCAGTGGGGCAATGCCCTGTGGTGCGCGGCGATTGTGCTGTCCACCCTTACCACGCGCCAGCATGTTTTTTGGGATGCCGCCGCCGGCGCGGCGCTTGGCGCGGTGGTGGCGTGGCCGTCTTTGGCGGTGTTGTGGCGCAAGGAGGCACGGGCGAGCGGTACAATGCCGCGCGAGATGACTTCGCCAAAACCCCTGAATCGCAGCCATGAGTGACGCTTTGCTCCCGATTTCCATCAGCGCCTTCACCCTGACGAATGCCCTAGGCGCGGGTTGTGCGGCCACGCGCGCGGCCTTGTTGGCGGAACGCAGCGGCTTGGCGCCCTGTGATTTTTTGGATGTGACCTTGCCCACTTGGATTGGCCGAGTGGCGGGGCTGGAAGATCACCCCATTGCCGGCGCTCTGGCGGACTTCGATTGCCGAAACAATCGCTTGGCCGATTTGGCCTTGGCGCAGGATGATTTTATTGCGGCGGTCGAGGCGGCAAAGCGGCGCTGGGTCGCGGCGCGCATCGGTGTGCTCATCGGCACCAGCACTTCCGGGATTTTGCAGACCGAATTGGCGTTTCGCACCCGCGATCCGGTCACGGGCGAATTTCTGACGCCGTTGCATTATCGACACACGCATGAGGTGTCTTCGGCGGCAGAATTTGTGCGGGCGCGGTTGGGTTTGAGCGGGCCGGTGCTGGCGATTTCGACGGCCTGTTCCTCCAGCGCGAAGGTGTTTGCCAGTGCCGCCCGTTGGTTGGCGACCGATCAGTGTGATGCGGTGGTCGTCGGCGGGGTCGATAGCCTCTGCCTCACCACGCTGTATGGCTTTGCTTCGCTCGAATTGGTGGCGCCGGGCGCGTGTCGTCCGGCGGATGCGGCGCGCGACGGCATCACCATTGGCGAAGCGGCCGGATTCGCCCTGTTGCAGCGCGCGGCCGATGCGCCCGAGGCGGATTTCGCCTTGCTGGGCTACGGCGAAAGCGTGGACGCGCATCATATGTCTACCCCGCATCCGGAGGGCGAGGGCGCGGCCTTGGCCATGCAGCGGGCGCTCGATCGGGCGGGTCTGGCTCCGTCGGACATTCAATACATCAACCTGCACGGCACCGCCTCGCGCACGAACGACAGCGCCGAGGACAAAGCCGTGGCCAGCGTCTTCGGCCACACCGTGCCCTGTAGTTCCACCAAGGGCTGGACGGGGCACACCCTCGGCGCGGCGGGCATCACCGAAGCGATCATCAGCCTGCTATGCATCGACGAGGGCTGGCTGCCGCGCAGCTTGAACACCGCGACGGTCGATCCCGCGTTCCGCGCGGCGATTTTGAGCGAATCGCGCCGCGCGCCCGTGGCGCGGGTGCTCAGCAACTCCTTTGGGTTCGGCGGGAATAACGCCAGCTTGATTCTGGGGCGAATGCCCG
>DYMR01000055.1:8881-11085 GCA_020721485.1 Halothiobacillus neapolitanus
GCGGTGCTGACCGGGCAGGCCGCTTTCCCCGCGCCGGAACATTGGGCGGCGCAGTGGCCGACCCTGGCCGCCACGATGCTGCCCCCGACGGAGCGCCGTCGGGCGGGCAGCGCTGTGCGCTTGGCGGTCATGCTGGCCGAACAAACCCTCGCCGCCACCGACTTCGACCCCGCCGCGCCCGCGCTGGTGTTTGCCAGCAGCAGTGGCGATACCCAAGTCCTGACCGATATTTGCGCGAGCCTGGCCACGCCCGACCGGATGATTTCGCCCATGCGCTTTCATAACTCCGTCCACAACGCCCCCTCGGGCTATTGGACGATCCACAGCGGTGGGCGCATGCCGGCCACGGCCATCGCGCTGGCAGACGACACCGTGGCGGGCGGGCTGCGGGAAGCCGTCGCGCAGGTGGTGGCCGAACAGGTGCCGGTGCTGCTGGTGGCGCACGACATCCCCTTTCCGGCACCGATTCATGCGGTTGAACCCATTGCCGCCCCGTTCGGTTTCGGCCTGCTGCTCTCGCCGCACCCCAGCGCGCGCAGCCTTGCCCGCCTGACCGTGGCGCGGCTGCCGACGGAGCCGCCCAGCCGCTTGGCCGACCCCGCGCTAGAGGCATTGCGCCAAGGCGTGCCCGCCGCACGCGGCTTGCCGCTGTTGGCCGCGCTCGCCCAGTTGATTGGCTCGTCGAGCGACCCGTCGATCAACCCGTTGATCGGGCAGGGTGGATACCAGCGGGTGGTGCTGGCCGATGGCGCCGCCTCGCTGGTGGCGACCCTCGCCCCGGTGCCCTGCGCATGAAGCGCGCCCTGGTCACGGGCGGTAGCGGCGCGCTGGGTGCGGCGATTTGTCGGCGCTTGGCTGCCGATGGCTTGTTCGTTTGGGTTCACGCCAATCATCACTTGGCCGCAGCGGAGGCGGTGGTGGCGGAAATTCGCGCGGCGGGCGGGGTGGCCGAGGCGCTGTGTTTTGATCTCACCGATGCCGAGGCCACGGCGGCGGCATTGGCACCGCTGGTGGCGGCAGAACCGGCCATCCAAGTGCTCATCAACAACGCGGGCATTCATGACGATGCCCCGCTGGCGGGCATGAGCGCCGAACGCTGGCAGCGGGTACTCGATGTCTCGCTCAACGGCTTCTACCGCGTTACCCAACCCTTGCTGCTGCCGATGATTCGTACCCGCTGGGGGCGCATCATCAACATCAGCTCGATTGCCGGACAAATGGGCAATCGGGGGCAAGTCAATTACGCGGCGGCCAAAGCCGGGTTGATCGGCGCGACCAAGGCGCTGGCGCTGGAATGCGCCTCGCGCGGGGTGCTGGTCAATGCCGTGGCACCGGGCATTATCGAATCCGCCATGAGCGCCACCGCGTTCACGCCCGAACAAATCCGCGCACTGGTGCCGCTCGGGCGTGCAGGGCGGCCAGAAGAAGTGGCCGAACTCGTCGCCTTTTTGGCCTCCGATCGCGCGGGCTACCTCACCGGACAAGTGCTGGGCATCAACGGCGGCATGGCCTGAGGTTCCCTGAGGACTTTATGAACACCCCCCGGCCGATCATGCTCAGCTTCGATGATGGCCCCCTGCCCGGCGCGACCGATGCCGTGCTCGACACCCTCGCGCGCTACACCGGCGAAGATGGCGCGCCGCTGCGTGCCGGATTTTTCATGGTGGGCGATGCCCCGCCCAATTTCTGGCCGGCGCGACGCTATTACGCACCCTACGAACTGTGGATTCACAAAGGCAGCATGCGCCGCTCGCCGGATTTGGTGCGCGCCGTGCAACAGGCCGGGCATGTGCTCGGCAACCACACCCACCACCACATCTGGGGGCGCTGGCCCCGGTATCGCGCCGTTCCGGCGGTGGCGGAAGAAATCACCGGCTGGGAAACCATCGCCCGCGCGGCCGGCTGGCCAGCGGATGCCCCGCGCCTGTTCCGCTCGCCCTACTTAATCGACACCCCCGCCCTGCGCAGCGCCGTGGCGCAAACCGGCTACCGCTGGGTGGGCGGGCACACCGTGGGCGACGCCGTGCCACGCTGCACCCGGCAGAGCGTCCAGCAGACCCTCGACCGACTGCTCGCCGCACCGGGCGATGCCCCCATGATGCTGATCCTGCACGACATCCTGCCGGTGACGACCGCCAACCTCGGCGCGTGGCTCGACGCACTGCAACGACGCGGCCACCCCTTGCGGCATTTTTGTGCCGAAT
>DYMR01000056.1 GCA_020721485.1 Halothiobacillus neapolitanus
CCCAGCATTTTGTAATCCGCCGTGGAGAGAAACGACAGCGGCAACAATGTTTCATGTGAAACACCGTGCTGGGTACGCGACAAGGCCAAGCCATGCGCAAGCGCATCACCCTCGAGGGCCGCCCAACCATACTGCACGCCGACATCCGCCTGCGCGTTAATGGCCCGCAGTAACCGCTCGCGCCAAGCCGCCGCCGCGTCCGTCAAGACTTCGGCAGGATTCGCGCGGGCCACTTGCAGCAAGGCCTTGAGCACCACCGGATCATACCGGTGCGCCAAGCGCTCGATCACCGCCTGCGCAACCAAGAAATCCCGTGCCAAGGATTCAAGCGCGACGCCGGCAATCGGCGGCGCATCCGGACTAATGTGCAGCGCCGCCCCATCGACCGCCAATTGCAGCAGAAATTGATTGAGCGCCAATTCGTCTTTCAAATACTGTTCTTGCTTGCCCTTCTTCACTTTATACAGCGGCGGCTGGGCGATATAAATATGACCGCGCTCGACCAATTCACGCATTTGCCGATAGAAGAAAGTCAACAATAAGGTGCGAATGTGGCTGCCATCGACATCGGCATCGGTCATGATGATGATGCGGTGGTAGCGCAGTTTGTCCGGATTAAAGTCTTCGCGACCAATGCCGCAACCGAGCGCGGTAATCAGCGTACCCACCTCCGCCGAAGACAGCATTTTGTCGAAACGGGCTTTCTCCACATTCAAAATTTTGCCCTTCAACGGCAAAATCGCCTGGGTGCGCCGATCGCGCCCCTGCTTGGCCGAGCCCCCGGCGGAGTCCCCTTCCACCAAGTACAGCTCCGACAGTGCCGGATCTTTTTCCTGACAATCCGCCAGCTTGCCGGGCAGCCCCGCGATGTCGAGCGCACCCTTGCGACGGGTCATCTCCCGCGCGCGCCGCGCGGCCTCACGCGCCCGAGCCGCTTCAATGATTTTGTTCGTAATCAAGCCGGCTTCTGTCGGGTTTTCTTCCAGATATTCGGCCAGCTTTTCCGCCGCCAAGGACTCAACCGCCGACTTGACTTCGGAAGACACCAGTTTTTCTTTGGTTTGCGACGAAAACTTGGGATCCGGCACCTTGATCGAAATCACCGCCACCAAGCCTTCCCGCCAATCATCCCCCGAAGTGGCCACCTTGGCCTTTTTCAAAATCCCACTGCGCTCCATATAGTCATTGAGCGTGCGGGTTAAGGCGGCGCGGAAGCCGGTTAAATGCGTGCCGCCGTCTTTTTGCGGAATATTATTGGTGAAGCAATACAGATTTTCTTGGTATGAATCATTCCATTGCAAAGCCAGCTCAACAAATACCGCATCTTTCTGACCAGAAAAACTCAATACTTGCTTATGAATCGGCGTTTTACCTTTATTTAAGTGCTCAACAAACGCGCGAATCCCGCCTTCATAATAAAAAATATCTTCACGGCCAGAAATCTCATCCTGCAAATGCATCCGAATACCGGAATTCAAAAAGGAGAGTTCCCGCAAGCGTTTGGCGAGAATGTCGTAATGAAAAATCACATCCGAGAAAATCGTCGGACTCGGCAAAAACCGCACGCGCGTGCCCGTGGCTTGCGCCGCGCCCACTTCGCCCAACGGCGCCTGCGGCACGCCCAGGCGATACGACTGGTGATATTCCTTGCCCGAGCGAAAAATGGTGAGTTCCAATTCGTCGGACAGTGCGTTAACAACCGACACCCCTACGCCGTGCAAACCACCGGAGACTTTGTAGCTGTTCTGATCAAATTTCCCGCCGGCGTGCAGCACGGTCATAATGACCTCCGCCGCTGAAACGCCTTCTTCCTCATGGATGTCAACCGGAATACCCCGGCCATTGTCCGCTACGGACACCGAACCATCCGCGTGCATAATGACGGTCACGGTGTCGCAATGCCCCGCCAGCGCCTCATCCACCGCGTTATCCACAACCTCGAACACCATGTGGTGCAAGCCGCTGCCATCGTCGGTGTCGCCAATGTACATTCCGGGGCGCTTACGAACAGCGTCCAGCCCCTTGAGTACCTTGATACTGCTGGAATCGTAGTTGCTTTGCTCTGACATGGTGAGAATATCCAAATGCGGCGTAAAATTAACGCGCGATCATACCACGGATGACAATTCCCCGTCCCGAACCACAAATTGCGCGGCGAATTGAGGCGGGTAACTGTGCGTGTCCACCGTAGAGAAAAAGGCCTGATGACCAAAATCCTGCAAATAATCAAATACCAACGGCAAGTGTTTGCGATCCAATTCAGTCATAAAATCATCGAATAATAAAATGGCGCGGTGCGATTGCTGCTCCCGCCAAACTTGGGCCGCGGCAAGCATTAAAGCCAAGACAAACACCTTGATTTGCCCCCGAGATGCATCCGCTTTTAATAATCCCTCGGGCGTGGAAAAGATCACATCCGAGCGATGCGGCCCCACCAAGGTTTGCCGCAATTCCTGCTCACGCACCTGGCTGCGCGCCAATGCCTCGGCCAAACTGTCGCCGGAATACCCCGGATGCAGGCTGGCCGAGACAGACATCCGGGGCGACAAGGCGGACAGCACCGCCGGAAACACCGCCATCAGCGCCGTCAATGCCTCCGTGCGGGCGCTGTGCAGCGGTTCGGCGTGCCGAATAAATAACTCATCCCAAGGGCGGGTTGATTGGCGGGATTTTAATGCCGCATTCCGCTGCTTTAATACGCGATTAAACTGGGCATAAATCCCGAAAAAATCCGGCAATAAATAAAAAGCCAATCGATCCAGAAAACGACGCCGATGATCCGGCCCCGCCAACAATAAATCATCGGATTGCGCATGCAGCGCCAACATTGGCAAATGGGTAATGAATTCACTCACCCGCGCTACAGGCTCTTGATTCACCCGCAGGCGCAACGACGATTTACACCGCTCCGTGGCCAAAAGACAGGGCGCATCGCCCAAACCCAGCGCCGTGGCACGCACCACGGCGCAGGAGGCACCGCGTGCAATCAGTTCTTGCGGATTGACAGCACGAAACGATTTGAGCGTACCCAAAAACAGCAACGCTTCGAGAACGCTGGATTTTCCCGCACCGTTTTCGCCCGTTAACACATTGAATTGCGGAGAAAACACAATCTCAGGAACCGAAAGATTCCTGAAATGACGGACACTGATCGTTTGAATGACGGCCAAATGGTGTGAGCGCGAGCGGGCGGTAAATGAGATCGGATTACATTTTCATCGGCATCAGCACGAACAACGCCTCGACAGCCGAGGCAGATGCGGCCGTGCCCGCCGCGCTGTCCTCCGCCGGCGCCAAATACGGGCGAATCAAGGCGCTCGATTCTTGCCCTGCCAGTTCAAACACCACCTGCTCCGTCTCAATGACAGACAAAATCTGCAACAAATAGTTGATGTTGAAGGTGATGCTCATCGGCTCACCCGCAAATGTCACCGACAAGGACTCCGAGGACGACTCACTCTCCGCATTTCGCGCCTCGATGCGCAGCTCTCCGGCAGACAAGCCAAACTCCGCCCCGGACAGTCGCTCGTTCGACAAAATGCTGGCGCGTTGCAGCACCGCCCGCAGCTCGGCTTTGTCCAGCACCGCGCGCTTTTCGTTGCTGTTGGGAATGACGCGCTGATAATCCGGGTAGCGGCCATCAATCAACTTACTGATTAATTGATGATCGCCGCACAGCAATTCGATTTGCTGATCCCGCAAAGTTAAATGCACCGGTTCCACCGAGTCGCGTGACACGGTTTTTTGCATTTCCATCACCATTTTACGCGGCACAATGACTTGACGCGGCGTGGCGCTACCCAATCCCGCGAAACGCGCAAACGCCAAGCGATGGCCATCCGTCGAAACAGTCGCCAACCCTTCGGCTTGTTGGTCGAATAACAGCCCGTTCAAAAAATAACGAACATCCTGTTGCGCCATAGAGAATTGGGTTTTCTCAATTAAGCGATACAAAGCATTTTGAGGAATTTCAAAGGCGGACTCCGCCACGCCATCCGACGGCATTTTGGGGAAGCTCTCCGCATCCAGCGTGCCCAAACGAAATTTGCCGCGACCTGCGTCAATTTCCAACCAGCCGTCGCGCAAATGCACCGCGATTTCGCCGCCATCTGGCGCCATTTTGACGATATCCGCCAGTTTTTTTGCATTCACCGTGGTCGCACCCGCCACGCCCATTTCCACGGGTACGCGCGTGCGCAACTGAATCTCAAGATCCGTGGTCACCAAAGTCAGTTCGCCCTGCGCCAAGGACAAATACACATTCCCGAGAATTTGCATGGTTTGGCGCTTTTCTACCCCGCCAATCACCTGACCAATCGCCTGCATCAATGCATCGCGGTTCACACGAAAATTCATATTCATTTTCTGATTCCTGATAAGTAATTAGACTTGTCCGCTCAATCGGTTCTTTTCATCAACCGCTGAGCGTATGCCGCAGCGAATTATATTCGTCGTTTAATTTGTTGTCGGTTTGTCGGAGTTCTTCAATTTTACGACAAGCATGAATCACGGTGGAGTGATCTCGACCACCAAATGCTTCACCAATTTCCGGCAAACTGTGATTGGTTAGCTCTTTGGCCAAACTCATCGCAATCTGCCGTGGGCGCACAATCGAACGCGTGCGCCGTTCTCCCGTGATATCCGAAGCTTTCAGCGAATAATAGTCGGCAACGGTTTTTTGAATATTTTCCAAGGTCACAAGTTTTGCTTGCGCGGCAATCAAATCGCGTAACGCGTCTTTAGCGGTTTCAATGCTAATCGCCTGCTCGGTAAACCGTGCCGTCGCCGTCACTCGGCGCAGTGCGCCTTCTAATTCACGGATATTTGAGCGAATCCGTTTGGCGATAAAAAATGCCACATCCGAGGGAAGATAAATCTCCTGTTGCTCCGCCTTGCTCTGTAAAATCGCCACCCGAGTTTCCAAATCCGGCGGCTCGACACAGACGGTGAGACCCCAACCAAAGCGAGATTTCAGGCGCTCTTCCAGACCGTCGATTTCTTTGGGAAAACGGTCACTGGTCATAATGACCTGCTGGCCTTGTTCAATCAGGAAATTAAACAAATGGAAAAACTCTTCCTGACCCCGTGTTTTGCCAACAAAGAATTGAATATCGTCAATCAATAACGCATTGGCCGACCGGTAGCGCTCTTTAAATTGCGCCATCGCGTTCTGTTGAATCGCACCCAGCATTTGCTGAACATAGCGTTCGCTGTGCAAATAAACCACCCGCGCTTGGGGGTTGTTTTCCAGAATCGCATTGCCCACCGCTTGCATTAAGTGGGTTTTTCCCAAGCCCACACCCCCGTAAATAAATAAGGGGTTATAGCCAAGTCCGGGGTTGACCGCCACTTGCAAAGACGCTGCGCGCGCGACTTGATTCGATTTCCCTTCGATAAAGTGCGCAAAATTATTGCGGCGATTGATCGGGGTTTCATAGCTGGTGGTGTCGTACTGCGGTTCCGACGCCGAAGATTCCCGTGGTTTTGCGGCGGGCGGCGCTGGGGCGACGGGGCGCACCGGCACCACGGCCACGCTCGGAGCTGCCGTTGTTGTTGACCGGGTTGGTGAAATGGGTGATGCCGTGGACGGGGTCGCCTTTTGCGCGCTGCCCACTTGCAAGCGAAGCGCCAAGCCCGGAACCCCGCTGGCGCTTCGCGCCGCATCCTGTAAGGGGGCAAGGTATTTCTGCTCGACCATCTCGCGCACCAGGCGATGCGGAGCCCACAACAGCAGTTCGCCCTCACCCATCCACTCCGGCTGTAGCGGCTGAATGTACATGCTAATCAACTGCTTCGGCACTTCAGCGCCCAGCAATTCGACACACGCAGACCACCAGGAAGGAACTTGGGAGGACATAAGCGGAACAACACACCACGAAACGGCAGGGCAGTGTACCACCGGTACAGGATGCACAATACCGGCGATTTGCTGCCGAAAGCACGCGGGCATCTCGGGAGATAACACGCGGCAAGGCATTGACTTCACGCATAACTTCCGCTTTAATGCATGCCCTTTTCGCGCACTAGGCGAGTTCTAACGGCCGGCGCGCGGTTGGTGCTGTGAACCAACAACACCCTAATATTTCAGGAATTGATCATGAAAAGAACCTATCAACCCAGCGAAATTCATCGTCAACGCACGCACGGCTTCCGTGCTCGCATGAAAACCCGTGGTGGCCGTGCCGTTATCAATGCACGCCGCGCGGCTGGCCGTAAGCGCTTAGCCGTCTGATTGAATGCCCGCCGTCCGCGAGGAAGTTGGCGCCGCCTGCTTCCCCGTTTCCGCCGCCCCGTCCTTTCCTCGACGGGTTCGTTTGACGGCAGCCGCTGATTTTCAGCACACGCTGCGTCATGGGCGGCGTATTCATGTGGAACAGTTAATGGCCGTGGTGCACAACAGCGCCTCGGCCATTCCGCGTTTGGGTTTAGCCATCGTCAAACGCCATGTGCGGCGCGCGCATGAACGCAACCGCATCAAACGGTTAGCCCGCGAAATGTTTCGCCATCAACAGGCCGTGTTGCCGCCGGTGGACTGCGTCTTGATGGTCAAAGCCGGCGCGGATCAGCTGAGCAACGCGGAACTTCAACAGCAGCTCTCGACATTATTTCAGTTGGTTCATCGTCGATGCTCCGCCGGGTGTTAATCGCGCTGGTTCGCGGCTATCAGTTGCTCATCAGTCCGTGGCTTCCGCCTTCTTGCCGGTTTGAACCCACCTGTTCGCACTACGCGATCGAAGCGCTTGCGCGACATGGTGCGCTTCGGGGCAGTTGGTTGGCGATTCGACGCTTGGGGCGTTGCCACCCGTTTTGCGCCGGCGGTTATGATCCCGTTCCAGAAGTCGGCTCATGCGACCGTCATACGAACCCGGTACACTGCGGATGCGCTGGCCAAGACAGGGTTGGCCAAGGCAAGACTGGCCAAGGCACGCCGGATCAAGACACGCCCCGCGTAGAGGAACTTCCTCCGCCCAATGGCGTCCATCCGCGCACCGCGCCAAAACCGGCGCCGCATACTTCTACAGATTCTGAGACTTGAGAAATAAAGATGGATAATCGTCGGCTGATTTTGGTGGTTGCCCTTGGGTTTGTTTTGATCCTGCTGTGGCAAGCGTGGACGCAAGACCAACTTCACTCATCTGCCGCAACCACGCCGAGCGCCACGCTGGCTCCGTCTTCTGGTGGTCCAGCGGTACCGTCTGATCTGCCGAACACCACACCGAAAGCAGCCAACATGAGCGGCGCCCATGCCGCATCGGTTCCCGCAGAAAGCGCCAACACCGGGGTCATCACCGTTGAAACCGATGTACTCAAACTCAAAATCAGTCCGCAGGGTGGGGTAATTACTGAAGCCGATCTGCTCAAGTACCCGCAGGAGCAGGATAAGGCCGAACCGGTTCGGCTCCTCAGCGACCAAAATGGCTTTGTCTATGTCGCACAATCCGGTTTGTTGGGCGAAAAGGGCGCCGTCGCACCGGATCATTACGCCCAATTCCAAAGCAGCCAAACCCACTACCAACTCACCGCAGGGGAGCAATCCCTCAGCATTCCGCTGACTTGGTCAGAAAACGGCATTACCGTCACCAAAACCATCGTGTTGAAACGCGGCAGCTACGCCATCGGCGTGGATTACCGCATCCAAAATGCCAGCAGCACTCCCTATTCCGTCGCCCAATATCGGCAACTCACCCGCTTGGGCACCACGCCCGGCACCCAACTCGTGCACACCTACACCGGCACGGTCTACGCGGGCGATGTGCCCGGGAGCACCGACCGCTTGGCCTATGAAAAAATTCCCTTCGAGGAAATCGGCAAAGCCAAATTATCCAAGGATTTGAGCAACGGCTGGGTGGCCATCATTCAGCACTATTTCATGAGTGCGTGGACACCAGACGACCGCAATCAAATCAACCACTTCTACACGCTCGTCGCCAACAAAAACCAACAAACCCTCTACACCATCGGCATGACCGCGCCGGTGGTCACGGTCGATCCCGGCAAAACCATCGACATGGGTTCAACCCTGTATGTCGGGCCGAAAATTCAATCCAACCTGACGCCGCTCGCGCAGGGGCTGAATCTCACCATCGACTTCGGCATTTTCACCGTGATTGCCGACCCCATTTTTTGGTTGCTCAAACACTTCCACGAATGGATCGGCAACTGGGGCTGGTCCATCGTCTTAGTCACCATGGTGATCAAACTCCTGTTTTTGTGGCCTTCTGCCATCAGCTACCGCTCCATGGCAAAAATGCGTGCCGTGACCCCAAAAATGCAGCAACTCAAAGAACGGTTTGGCGATGATCGTCAAAAACTGTCGCAAGAAATGATGAAGCTGTACCAAAAGGAGAAAATCAATCCACTCGGTGGCTGTCTGCCGATTGTGATTCAAATTCCCGTCTTCATTTCCCTGTATTGGGTACTGGCGGAATCCGTCGAATTACGCCAAGCACCCTGGATTCTTTGGATTCACGATCTATCACAAAAAGATCCCTATTTTGTACTGCCATTGCTGATGGGCATTTCGATGTTCATTCAACAAAAACTGAACCCCGCGCCCGTTGACCCCATGCAACAGAAGATTTTTGCGTGGTTGCCGGTGATTTTTACCTTGTTCTTCGCATTCTTCCCCGCCGGGCTTGTGCTGTATTGGTTCGTGAATAACCTGCTATCCATCGCACAACAATATGTCATTACCCGCCAAATCGAACGACAAATGGCGCAGGTCAAAACCGCAGAATAGGGCAAACATGGCAATACCGGCAGACACCATCGCCGCCATTGCCACCGCCCCAGGACGCGGCGGGGTAGGGATTGTGCGAATATCCGGCACTAAAGCAAAAGCCATCGCACAGGCCATAGCCGGAAAACTACCCCCTGAACGCTACGCCCGACACACCACATTCCGCACACCAGATAATCAAGAACCCATCGACGATGGATTATTGATCGTCTTCAGCGCGCCGCATTCCTACACTGGCGAAGATATCATCGAATTGCAGGGTCACGGTGGCTCTGTGGTATTGGATATTCTCCTAAAAACCTGCCTAAACCAAGGCGCCCGGCTGGCCAAACCCGGCGAATTTACCGAACGCGCCTTTCTCAATGGTCGAATGGATTTGACTCAAGCGGAAGCCGTTGCCGATTTAATTGATGCGAGCAACACCGCCGCCGTGCGCGCGGCACAAAATACCCTCCAAGGAAAATTCGGCCAACAAGTCGATCAAGTCGTCCGTGGACTCATCGATCTACGGATATACATCGAATCCGCGCTAGATTTTGCCGAAGAAGAAATCGATTTTTTATCCGATCATCGCCTAATTCAACAAATGCAGGCGTTAAGCCAAAGAATAGAAACGCTCTTGGCGGATACCCAGCAAGGCATCCTGCTGCGAGACGGCATTAAGCTGGCCATTGTGGGCGCACCCAACGCGGGGAAATCCAGCCTATTAAACCAAATGACTGGCGAAGATTTGGCCATTGTTACCCCCATTCCGGGTACCACACGCGATGTGCTTCGCGCCGCCATTCATCTCGATGGATTACCTATTCACCTCATCGATACAGCGGGAATCCGCGATAGCGAAGATCCCATTGAACAAGAAGGCATCCGCCGAGCCCGAAAAGAAATGGAACACGCGCACATTATCCTCTGGTTGCACGATGACCAACAGGATGATGACACCGCTCCAGTAATCCACTTACCCACTGGAACACCCGTCCTTCATATCCGCAACAAAATTGATCTAACGGGAAAAACACCCGGATTTAATGCAGAAAATAAGGATTATGCAATCAGTGCAAAAACGGGAGAGGGAATATCCTCCGTCAAATGCGCCATCAAAAATCTCGCCGGAGTCAGTTCCGTACAGGATAGTGGGCAATTTCTGGCACGAAGACGCCACCTGGATGCCCTCAACGAAGCAATGCACGAGTTACAGACCGCGCAAAAAACCCTAGAGACTACACAGGCTGGCGAATTGTGCGCCGAATCTCTACGGCGCACCCAGATCGCCCTAGAAGGCATCACCGGCCGCTATACCTCAGATGACCTCCTCGGCGAAATATTTGGTGCTTTCTGTATTGGTAAATAAACCCCGACAAACACAGCCAACAACCCTAAGTAAAAGCATCTCAAAGCCACCATAAAAAACTGTGGATAAGTCCCACGCCAAAAGTTATCCACAATTCGTACAGCAACTTTAACAAGCACTCTCGATTCAGATGCACAGGAAAAAATTCTCCAACATGATGAAAGTACAATAAATTTTGAAACAACCCACACTTCCACAGCCCTCATCATCTTCATCATCAATAGAATTAAAACATTATTTAGATGATAGGCTAGGCACAAAACGCGCATAAGACCAACCTTGTCAAAAACAGTAATAGCAAAATTTTAGTTCTGAGAAAAGGCAATGAATCAACGCGATAAATTATTCGATACGGAACAAACCCCAGAACCTTTTCGATTCAATGAATCGGTCGCTGCGGTTTTTCCTGATATGATTCAACGATCAGTTCCAGGTTATGAATTTTGTCTTTCTCAAATTGAGAAAATTACCAAAAAATTCGTTCAATCAAACAGCAATGTCTATGATCTTGGTTGTTCATTGGGTGCCATTACGCTCACCCTTCGTTCAGGTATTATTCAAGCTCCATCGAATAGCAATATTGAAATTCATGCCATTGATTCATCTCATGCAATGATCGAAAGAGCTAAAAATCATATTCAAGCCTTCTCGCCGAGTGTTTCAATTAATCTACAGTGCGAAGACATACTCAATGTTGAAATTAGAAATTCCTCTTTGATTGTTCTTGCCTACACCCTTCAATTTATTCCACAAGAAAAAAGAACGGATTTACTTAAGAATATCTATCAAGGACTTTTACCTAATGGTGCATTTATTCTGATTGACAAGATACATGAGATAGATCCTATCATGCAGGATATTTCTACTGATCTCCATCATGAATTCAAAAGAAATAATGGATATTCTGATTTAGAAATATCAAAAAAAAGGCAAGCTTTGGAAAATGTG
>DYMR01000057.1 GCA_020721485.1 Halothiobacillus neapolitanus
GATGTTGAAACCGTTTTTCAACAGCCTATTAAATTGCATCGGCATTCGTCGCACTTCACTCATGAAGATCGCTCCGCAGACACTTCGGGATAAAACACCGCCGCGCGGTACACCAACCCCGCCGCGTCGAACCACATAACTTCGGTCACGGGCTGTCCCTGCACCCCAAGATAGTGAATGGCCAAACTGCCCACGCCCCGCAACACCGACTGCAACTCAAAATGCAGGTCGGGAAATTTTTGCAAACCCGCCGCCCAGTACGCCGCAATCGCCGCTTTGCCCTGTAAACACGGGCGATTGCCGCCCTGCACGCGGGCAATCATCGGGGTGCAAATTTCAAAATCTTCTCGGTAGTGCGCCAAAATTTGCGCCAAATCCCGTGCATTCCACGCAGCAACCCACGATTGCGCAAACGCCTCTGCGGGCGGCACTTGGGCATTGAGGTCAAGCACAGACATCTTCAAATCCCCCTCTCAAACACCATTTTTCAACGATCTGCTTTCACAGAAACTTCTGCGAAATCCACTCGGCCAGTGGTGGGTAATTGCCTGCCGCCACCACGATCAACATCAGCCCGAGCAGCGTCCAAATCAAACATTCTGCATATTTCATCTGCCTCACTCCATGCCGGTGCGTGCCGCTACGCTACCGTTTCAGCCAGAAGCAATACAGATACAGAATTTATTTTTTGAACCAGTACAATGACCGTGCTTTTCATTCTGTACTGATAGACAGGCATCCTTTATGACGCGCTACGAACAGATTGCCGACGCCCTGCGCGCGCAGATTCTCCAAGGGCAATACCCCATCGGAACGCGCTTGCCCGGCATTCGGCAGTTGGCATCTGAATTTAGCGCCAGCATTACCACCCTACAAAGCGCGTGCAATCACTTGCAGGACGCCGGGCTAATCGAAGCCCGCAGTCGTTCTGGCTTGTTCGTGTGCCCACCGCGTCACGCGACCCTTGCTGCCCCGCAAGAACCGGCGGCGCCACACGCGCCAGTCGCGCTCACCCCTAGGGCGCTAACCGCCGAGGTGATGCGCCAAAGCTTAAACGCCCAAAATATCCCGCTGGGCGCGGCCATCCCGCAAGCCCCATTTCTCGGGCTGGATTTAATTCAACGAATCCCTCAGCGGGGATTGCGGCAACTCGGGCATGATTTGAAATACGCCGTTCCGCCCGGTTTACCGGCGTTGCGCCAGGCCATCGCGCACGCCCATACCGCACGCGGCATGCCCACTTCGCCCGATACGGTGGTCATCACCAATGGTTGCCATGAAGCGTTGGTGCTGGCCTTGCGCTGCGTGACGCGCCCCGGCGACACGGTCGCGATTGAATCTCCGAGTTATTACGGATTTTTGCAAGCGATGCAGGGGCTTGGTCTGAACATTTTGGAAATTCCGAATCATCCCGTGACGGGTTTGAGTTTGGAAGCGCTCGATTTCGCCCTATCGCGCTGGCCGATCAAAGCCTTGGTGGTCACGCCGAATTTCAGCAACCCGATGGGCTCCTTGATGCCCAGCAGTCATAAAGCCAATCTGGTCAATCGACTGCGCGCGCAAGGCGTGGTGCTCATTGAGGACGATATTTACGGCGCGCTGCATTACCAAGGCACGCGACCCGACACCTGTCGGCACTTCGACCCGGCGGGCGACACGGTCATCCAATGCAGCTCGGTTTCGAAATCCCTGGCACCCGGTCTGCGCATCGGCTGGGTCGTCAGCCCTCGATTGACTTCCGAATTGATCGAACAAAAACTGTTGCTCAATATCGCCACCGCAAGCCATCCGCAAGCCGTAGTGGCGGAAATTCTGAGCAATCACCGGTGGGCGCAGCACCTGCAACGAATCCGCCCCCGTCACGCGCAAGCCATGATGCGCATGCAACAGGCCGTGGCCACTTTCTTTCCGGAAGACACGCGAATCAGCCAACCGCAAGGCGGGTTTGTGTTGTGGATCGAATTGTCACCCACGCTGGATGCCACCGCCTTGATGCGGCGGGCAGCCGCCCAGCAGATTTCCATTACGCCCGGCGAGTTGTTTTCCGTGAGTGGCCAATTCCGGCACTGCATTCGCCTCAATGCGGCGGTGGACTGGTCGCCTCGGGTCGAGGCGGCACTGGCATTTCTGGGGCAAGCCGCGCGCGATCCAAGACTTCATACCCTGACCAATGCACCCAAAAACCCCGCCAGTGCGTAGATAGACTAAGTTTTATCGAATCAGGTTCTCGGGAATTTCTTGCATGATTTGGCATCGTTTTTGGCTGCTTCTGGTGGCGGTATTGGGTTTGTCGGGCTGTAGCGGCGTCACGGTGTTGAACACCCTCGCGCCCGAGCGCGGCGTGCGCGTCAGTGAAAATCTGCTGTTCGACCCCAGCCATGATCTCGCGTTGGATATTTATCAGCCCGCAAACGCGCACCAGGCACCGGTGGTGGTGTTTTTTTGGGGCGGCAGTTGGCAGGAAGGCGATAAGTCGCTGTACCAGTTTGTGGGGCGCGCGCTTGCCGCCCGAGGCTTCGTGGTGGCGATTCCGAACTACCGGCTCTACCCCGCTGTGCGCTATCCGGCGTTTTTGCACGACAGCGCCCGTGCGGTGGCGTGGGTGCATGCGCATATTCAGCGCTATGGCGGCAACCCGCAGCACATGGTGTTGATGGGGCATTCGGCAGGGGCATATAACGCCGCGATGCTCGCGTTAAATCCCGAGTATTTGCACGCGGTGGGGCTGAACCGGCAGGATATTGTCGGCATGATCGGTTTGGGCGGGCCGTATGATTTTTTGCCGCTGGTGGATCCCGCGCTGCAAGCGATTTTCGCCCCGGCAGCGCCCGATTTGGCCACCACGCAGCCGATTCATTGGGTGGGGAAGCACAGCCCGCCGATGCTGTTGATTGAAAGCACGGTGGACACCATTGTCGCGCCGAAAAACACCCGCAATCTGGGTGCGGCGTTGCGCGCGCAAGGGGATTCGGTGCGCGTGTTGATGGTGCCGGACTTGAGCCACCAATGGCTGATTGGCGTGGTATCGAATGTGTTGTCGTTCCGCGATCAGGGCATCAATGCGGCGATTGATGCCTTCATTCGGGCGCCGGGCGGGGCAGAGTAACCCGCACCCACAGGCCGCCGCCGGGAGTGTCATCCAGCGATAACCGCCAGCCACAATCCGCACAGAGGCGCGCGACAATCGAAAGCCCCAAACCGGAACCCAGTTGCCCGCGCGCGGCATCGCCCCGCACGAACGGTTCCAGCAGGCGGTCGCGTTGTTCGGCAGCAATGCCCGCGCCGTGATCCCGCACATGCAGCACCGCTTCCTGCGCGGTACAGGTCAGCGCCAGCTCGATGGGCGGCTGGCCGTAGTGCTTGGCGTTGTCGATCAAATTCCGCAGCACGCGGGTGAACAGTGCCGCCGGCACCAAAGGCCAATCGACCGGCTCGGTCGGCCATTGCCCGCTCACGGCCGGCGCTTCTTCGGCGCACAGTTGCTGAAATAGCGGCAGCAGGGCGGAATCGGCCACCGGCGGCTGTGTTTGCCCGCTGCGGGCGAAGTCGATGTATTGCTGAATCAGATGATTCAAATCATCCAGATAACTCTCGATGCGGTCGAGCATGGCCGGATCGCCCCGCCCCAATTCCAGCGCCATGCGCGCCCGCGCCAGCGGCGTGCGCAAATCATGGCTCAAACCCGCCAGCATCAAGCTGCGGTTGTGCAGCACCTGCTGCACTTCGTGGCTCATCACATTGAAGCGGGCGGCCAGTGCCGCCAATTCAGCGGGCGCATCGGCCAAATCGACTTGCGCGGATTCGCCCCGCCCCACCGCTTCCGCCGCCGCCCCCAGCCGCGCCAAAGGCCGCGACAGTTGCCGTGCGAGAATCAAAGTCGGCAGCAGCCCCGCCAACAGCACGACCAAAAGCACCACGATCAGCGCATCCACCGGTCGCGTGCCGATTCGGTTGGCCGGAAACGCCACGCGCAACACGCTGCCCGACTGCGAAAAATCCGCCCCGTACCAACGGCGAGCGCCTTCCTGCCAAGTGTTCACCGCCACCGGCGCACCCCAGCGGCGCGAGAGTTCATGCGCCAACACCAGCACCACCGGCAGATGGCTTGCTTCGCCCATCAAAGGCGCGGTGGGCTGGCTTAGGGTGAGTTGATGCGCCTCGGCCAGCTCTTCGACATAGACCGGGCGGGCATCGGCGGGCAATTCTTGCCAAGTTTGCGCGCTCAGCACCATCAAAGCCGCCAAATCCGTGGCCGAGGCCTTCAACAACGGCCAGACGACCCAATAGCCCGAGACCCCCATGCCGATGAGTTGCGCGGCCAGGATCAGGGCGAACACCCGCACGGCAGCCGTGCGGAACAGGCTACGGGGCGCGGCCATCGGGATCGAACAGGTAGCCCACGCCCCACACGGTGCGAATGTAGCGGGGGTTTTGGGTGTCTTCTTCCAACCGTTTGCGCAAACGGGCGACGCGCGCGTCGATCGAACGGTCGAGCGGCATGCGCTCGAAGCCCTGCACCAAATCGGTCAGGCGATCCCGCGAGAGCACCTGCCGAGGATGGCGCAAAAACACCGCCAGCAAGGTGAATTCGGCGGTAGAAATCGGCCACTCTTGCCCCGCGCGAAACAGCCGATGCCCGGCCAAATCGACGGTGAACAGCCCAAAATCGGCAGGCGGATACGCAGGAACCGCCGGGGTCGGTACGGGCGGCAGGGCTCGGCGCAGCACCGCCCGCATCCGCGCCAGCAACTCCCTCGGGTTGAACGGCTTGGGCAGATAATCGTCCGCGCCGACCTCGTACCCGACGATCCGATCCACCTCATCGCCCCGCGCCGACAGCATCATCAAGGCGAAGCGCCGCTCCGCCGCCAACGAGCGCGCCAGGGTCAGGCCGTCGCCATCCGGCAGCATCACATCGACCAAGGCCAAGGCCGGCTCGGCCTGTGCCAGCGCGGCATGAAATGCGGCGATTGTCGCCACCCAGCGCACCGCAAATCCATTTTGCCCGAGATACCGGCAGAGCATTTGCGCCAACTCGGCGTCGTCGTCCAGCAGCAGCACGGCAGGCTGGTGCGTGTCGGGTAGGTGCGTGTCGGGCAGTGTCATCATGGCCTGCACGCTACTGGCATCCTGCCGCCAATTCAAGCCGCCGCAGGCAGTCGTCACACTTTGTCATGACTGCGGCACCGACTGTCACGGAGTTGGCATTCGTTCATCACAGCTTCTGCGCAGACTGGCGCCGTGCTTCACCCCCGGAGCACGATCCACCCCAAGGAGCTTCCCCATGAAATCGCGCCACCTGATGACCGCCAGCCTCATTGCCCTGACCCTCAGCGCCAGCCCCCTCACCCAAGCCGCCGACCCCAGTTCAGCCCAACAGCAGGCACAAACCGCCCAACAAAACTGGAACAGCCTGAGCAAGGCCGAACAAACCCAGAAAAAGGCCGATGCCATGAATCAGGCCGCCGACAAACGCACCGCGTGGCAAGCCATGAGCCCGGAAGACAAGCAGGCCAAACGCGATTCCCGCCGCGCCCAAATGCAACAAAAGTTCGGTAGCCGCCATTGATTTTCGACGCTGTTTGCCCCGCTGCCGCATTCGCCACCCCGTTGCTGCGCCGCAGCAACGGTCGCCGGAGATTTTTCATGACCACTGCACACCACGCCCTGCCTTCTTCCAAACAACCCCTTTTGCGCGGCCTGATGCGCTGGGTCGGGGCACTGAGCCTCTGCGGATTCAGCGCGCTCAGCCAAGCCGCGACCGCGCCGCTGCACATCGTGTCTACCCCGAACCCCAATGTGTTCCCGCTGTTGCTCGCGATGAGCAACCAGCCGAATCTGCCGGTGACTTTGCTCCCCGTCGGCACCGCCGGCGATGCCAGCACCGCGCTCAGCAACGGCAGCGCCAATGGCCTGCTCGCCATGACCTACACCGCCGCGCAGATGGTGACGACTGGCAAAGTGCCGGATCTGAAATTGGTTTCCGTCAATTTTTGGGACGGCTTTACCGTGCTCGCCCCGCAAAGCGCGCAAATTCACAGTTTTTACGATCTGATTAACCACGGCGTGCTGATCGCCGGACCGACCGCCGGCGGCAAAGGCGGCGGCCCCGATCTGATCTTTCAAGCCGCCGCGCGCCGCGCCGGACTCAGTGCCGAGAGCTTTTCCTTGTGCTATTTGCCCGTGATGCAGGCCGTGCCGCTGCTACTCAATCAAACCGCGATGAACAGCAATCCCGCCTGCAATCCCGCCGACAGCTCGCCCGCCACCGCGATTTCGCTGGTCGAACCCGCCGCCACCGGTCTCGTGCTGCAAAGCCGGATGAACCCGAACACGGCGGGGCTGGTGCAAAAGGTGATTCCGCTGCAACCGCTGTTTTCGGGCTACAGCGCATGGCCGAGCGATGAACTGCCGCACGGTGGGCTGGCGCTGCGCGCGGGCGTGCTGAATGCCCCCGACAGCCGCCACACCGCCCAACAGGTGCTGGGCGCGTATGAAGCCGCCGCCGATCAGATCATGGCCGCCAAAAACCACCCGCTGGTGCTGATGCGCATCGCGCAACAAATTTCGCAGGGCATCACCACCTACTACGGTCAATATGGGCTCGCCATTCCCGCGCCGGTGATTTTCGCCGCGTTACGCAGCGGGGATTTCCGCTACCGTACCGATCGCCCGCTCCCGACGATTGAACCGGATTTGACCGCGTTTTTGACGGAAGTGGTGGGCAGCGCGCCGCCGAGCTCATTCATTCAACCGCTCGCACCGTAATGTGACTGAGCTGATCGCAGGGACAAACGCGGAACCCGTTCCGCGTTTTTTCATAGCCGAATGAAATACGGCGCCGCCGTCAGTGCCACGCCAATCAACACCAACCACAGCGTGTTGTTGATAAAAAAGGGATAAATACTCAGCGCCAACCCAGCCACCAACGGCACCGGCGCCCGCTCTCGCCGCGCGTAGATGAGAAACCCCACGCCAATTGAGCCGAACAGCAAGCCCCACAATAAATTTGCGGTATTCATTTCCACACGCCACCTCGCACCGCCCCGGATTGATGCCCGCCCCTCCAGGGTGAGGGTGTGTCGCAATTAACCAGAGCGTCCAGTGTCACTTGGAGCCGCCCGAAGCCATTCCGTTCCGCGCGGGGTATCCGCCCGCAGCCGCAGTTGCCGCTGCATCGGCGCTTCGGGCAGAAAGTGCAGATGAATCGACAGATCCGGCAGCGGCAAGGCATCGCCACCCTGCGATGGCCATTCGATCAACACCAGCGCGGCATCCCATTCCTCACGCAAGCCGAGGGCATCGAGCTCTTCGCCGCCGCCCAATCGGTACAAATCCAGGTGCAGCACGCGGCGATTCGGCAAATCGTAGGGTTCGACCAAGGTGTAGGTCGGGCTGCGCACCGCCCCCGTGACGCCCAGTGCGCGCAAAAAAGCCCGCGCGAAAGTGGTTTTACCCGCGCCCAAGTCGCCTTCCAACAACACCAGCGCCGAAACGGGCGCCGTCGCCGCCAGTTGCTGAGCCAGGGCGGTTAGTCCTGCTTCATCCAATACCCGCTCAATGAAAACCCGCTCAACTAGGGCCATACCACCACCTCGGGCTGCTGCCCCGCCACCGGTCGGCCATTGATGAGCGCACGAATGACCGGCAAGAGATCGGTCGCGGCAGCACCCCAAGCGCCCTCGGCATATGCCAGCGCTTCGCCCGCCTGCGCGTGCCAACACACCGCGCGCGCCAGCGCCTCTTCCGCCGGCAACCCAAGCGCCAACAACCCGCCGATCACGCCCGCCAGCACATCGCCCGCGCCCGCCGTGGCGAGGGCGGGATCCCCCCGACCGCAAATTTGTAGCCCCGCCGCAGTGCTCAGCACGCTGCCTGCGCCCTTGAGCAGCACCTGCGCGGCAAATCGTTCCGACAGCGCACGCGCCGCCGCGAGCCGATCCCGTTCGATGTCTGCCGTGGCGCAACCCAACAACCGCGCCGCTTCGCCGGGGTGCGGGGTCAACACGGTGGCGGCCGTTCGGGGCGCGCGCGCGCCGAGTTGAATCAAGCCATCGGCATCGACGACCAGCGGCAGCGGGGCGCCCCACACGGCGTCGATCATGCGTTGCGCCCAATCATCCGCCGCTGTAGAAGCCCCCAGGCCGCAACCCAGCACGATCGCCTGCGCCTGCGCCAACGCAGGCTGCATGGCGGCTGCATCGTCCACTGCCTGCACGATCAGTTCCGGGCAACCCATGCCCAACACGCTCGCGTGCGCCGGATGCGTGGCCACAATCACCTTACCCGCCCCGCTGCGCAGTGCCGCTTCCGCCGCCATGCGCGCCGCGCCGGCCATGCCGCGATTGCCCGCAACCACCAACACCGTGCCGAACACCCCCTTGTGCCCCGCGCGGGGTTTGGGGGGCAAAGCGGGCACCGTCCACAGCAAATTGCGCGAAGGAGACAAGAGGGGCATGGCCGCGCCCAGCAAGGCCAATACCACTTGCCCGCGCACGGCCGCCCCTTGCCCGGTGAATAGCCCCACCTTCAGGCCGAGGACGCACACGGTGAGATCAGCAGCAATCACCCCGTCGGCCACGCGACCCGTATCCGCGCACAGACCCGAGGGCAAATCAATCGCCAGCACGCGACTGCCCCGCGCCCGACACTCAGTCACGGCGGCCATCCACCCCGCCACGGAAGGCGGCACGGGTTTCTCCGGGCGGAACCCAAGGCCAAATCCGGCATCGACGATGACTTCAAACGACGACCCAGCCAAATCCTCTGCCGTCGTACGGCGAGCCCCCGCCGGCAGCGGCACGCGCTGCGCCATCGCCGCCGCCGCGCCCGTCGGCGGAGATTCATCCCACCAACCGAACACCGTCACGCACAAACCGGCCGCCTCGGCCAACCGCGCCACCACCCAGCCATCGCCCGCGTTTTGGCCGCTGCCGAGCAAAATGCCGATGCGATGCGCCGTCGGCCACTGTTGCCGCAGCGCCTTGAACACCGCCGCCCCGGCAGATTCCATTAATTCCGCCGGGGAACGCCCCTGCGCGCACAGCGCCGACTCGTGCGCCCGAATCTCCTCTGCGCGCAACAGCGGCAAGGCGGAACCGTTCATCGCCGGGGCAAAAACCCAAGCGCGTCGTACACCCGACGCAGCGTTTGCTCCGCCCGAACGCGCGCGCGCGCCGCCCCATCGGCCAAAATAGCGTCCAACGCGGCCTCATCCGCGCGCAGGGCAGCGAATCGCGCCTGGATGGGGGATAAAAAGGCGATGACCGCCTCGGCCGTTTGCACCTTGAGCGCGCCATAGCCTTGACCCGCGAAGTGCTGCTCCCATTCGGGAATTGCGCGGCCAGAAAAAATCGACAACAGGGTCAACAGATTCGCCACCCCCGGCTTTTCCACCGGATCAAACCGAATTTCACTGCCCGAATCGGTCACGGCCTTCTTGAATTTCTTCAGAATCGTGGCCGGCTCATCCAGCAAAGCGATATAGCTCAGCGCGCTGGGATCAGACTTCGACATTTTCTTGCCGGGGTCTTGCAGCGACATGATCCGCGCGCCCGTTTCCGGAATAAACGGCTCCGGCACGGTAAAAATCGGGCCGAATTGGTGGTTGAAACGAATCGCCAAATCCCGCGTTAATTCAAGGTGTTGCTTTTGATCGGCACCCACCGGCACATGCGTCGCCTGATACAGCAGAATATCCGCCGCCATCAGCACCGGATAATCAAACAAGCCCACATTAATCACCGCGCCCGCGCGGGTGGATTTGTCTTTGAACTGCGTCATGCGCTCCAGCTCGCCCATGTGGGTGTGGCAATTCAACACCCAACCCAGCTCCGCGTGCGCCGACACATGCGATTGCGCAAAAATCGTGTTTTTTTGCGGATCCAGCCCGCACGCCAAATACAAGGCCACGAAGTCGTAGCAACGCGCGCGCAGCTCCGCCGGGTTCTGCGCCACCGTAATCGCATGCAAATCCACCAACATGAACAGCGAATCGTGGGTGTCTTGCATCGCCACCCAATTGCGCATCGCCCCGACAAAGTGGCTAATCAACAACTGGCCGGAGGGCTGAATGCCCGATAAAACAATAGGACGGGAGGCGGTCATAACCATGAGTCTCGTGCGGCGGGAGGGGAAATTCCGCCGTATCATAACAACCCCCCAGAAAAATTCCCCGCAATGCGGC
Organism: Halothiobacillus neapolitanus; assembly: GCA_020721485.1. Lineage (GTDB taxonomy): Bacteria > Pseudomonadota > Gammaproteobacteria > Halothiobacillales > Halothiobacillaceae > Halothiobacillus > Halothiobacillus neapolitanus_B. The sequence goes on from DYMR01000057.1 coordinate 10,187, forward strand.
GCTTGCAATTGCGGCGGTTTTCGATAGAATCTCGCGCCTTTATGCAATCGTGCGTCCGCTTCTAGGAGAAATCCCATGGCCCGAGTCTGCCAAGTCACCGGCAAACGCCCTGCCGTAGGCAACAATGTATCTCACGCGAACAACAAAACCCGTCGTCGCTTCCTGCCGAACCTGCAACGCAAGCGGTTCTGGGTTGAAAGCGAAGGCCGCTTCGTGACCCTGCGTGTTTCCACCAACGCCATCCGCACCATCGACAAGGTCGGCATTGACGCCGTTCTGGCCGATCTGCGCGCCCGTGGCGAAAAGGTATAACCGCTTCACCGCAGCATCAGGTAACTCATCATGCGTGACAAAATCAAACTCGTTTCCAGCGCCGGCACCGGTCATTTCTACACCACGACCAAGAACAAGCGCACCATGCCGGAAAAACTCGAACTGAAAAAATTCGATCCGGTGGTTCGCCAACATGTGATCTACAAAGAAGCCAAAATCAAGTAATTCGCGAATTATTTGGCACGATGGCGTCGCCCGCCCAACTGAAACGGTTGTGGCGGGCTTTTTAACGCCTTGATTTTTTCATTCAGAATCATCGCCCACAATAATCGCCCAACATCATCGACCAGAGCACCCGCCATGCCCGAATTGCCCGAAG
>DYMR01000058.1:0-3994 GCA_020721485.1 Halothiobacillus neapolitanus
TGCGGGCACAGCACAGTTCGCGTTTGGTCTTCCACTTTAACGATCACGCCGACATTACCGCGATTGCCAGCGAAGCTCCGCCACCACCACCTACTGTGATTTAACAGGCGGTTAAACCGAAGCCGGCGGCACAAACCCCGCCACGGCGGCCAAATCGCCGCCGCCGAACAGGAATTTTTCCATTTCTTCTTCCAAAAACTTGCGCGCTTTCGGGTCGATGGGCGACAAGCGATACTCATTAATCAGCATGGTTTGATGGCTGCGCCACGACAACCACGCCGCTTCAGACACTTGCTCAAAAATGCGCTGCCCCATCGCGCCCGGATACGGTGGCTTCGCCAAACCTTTGGCTTCACAATTCAATTTCGCGCAGAAAACTAGGCGGTCAGTCATCACAGGCTCCCGTGGTCGTGCATTGATGTCTCGCGCAGAGGCATGCCCTGCGCGTCAAGATAGTGTCGGATGGGTTTGGGCAGACCGGTGTCTGCCCACTCATGCGGTGCCAGCCAGCGCAGCGCGTCGGTGGCCACAGGCAGCGGCGCATCGGCGGGCGCGGTAAACACCTCGCCCTGCATTAAAAAATGCGTCAACCGATGCGCAAATCGCCCGTGCGATTGGCTCGGTCGCGGCGGGGGGAGCATCCGTTCGGGGATCGGCACGGCCGTCGGCAGCGCTTCCTGCGGATTCACCCGCAAGCCATCGATCTCGGGCAGGCACCACAGCCCGCCCCAAATGCCCGAAGCCGGTCGGCGTTCCAGCAGCACCCGGCCATCTGCTCGCTGCCACCACCAAAACCGCACGGGACGCAAAGGCACCGGCGGGCGAACCCGTCGCGCCGGCAGCTCCGCCGTGCGCTGCTCGATGAAGGCCACACAATCACCCGCCACGGGGCAGCGCAGGCAGTGCGGTTGGCTGCGCAGGCACACGGTGGCACCCAAATCCATGATCGCCTGGGTGTAATCCGCACTGCGGTTCGGCGGCGTGTACGCACGGGCGCAGTCGTACAAGCGGTGGATGGTCGCGGCCTGCTCAATCGGGCTACCGATGCCCGCATGGCGCGCCACCACTCGCTTCACATTGCCATCCAAAATCGTCGCGGGCTGATCGAACGCTTGCGCCATGATTGCCGCCGCCGTAGAAGCCCCCACCCCCGGCAAGGCGAGCCAATGCGCGAGCGTATCGGGAATGCCCCGCGCCGCCATCGCCTTGGCCGCCGCGTGCAAGTGCCGCGCCCGAGCGTAATAACCCAGCCCCGCCCAAGCGGAAAGCACCGCATCCAAGGGCGCCGCCGCCAACTCCTCCAAGCTGGGAAACCGCGCCATGAATCGCTCAAAATACCCAATCACCGTGCTGACTTGGGTTTGCTGCAACATGATTTCCGATACCCACACCCGATACGGCGTGCGTGGATGTTGCCACGGCAGATTGTGCCGACCGTGGGTATCGAACCAGTCCAACAAGCGCGCGGAAAAAGGCGGATCTTCCCCTTCGGATCGCGGGATCGGATCGCCCGCCAAACTCACAAACCCAAGCCTTTGAGCAGGTTTTGCACCGGTGCGGCATCTTTGCCCAAGTGTTTATCCAGTTCTTGATTCACGCGGTTTTCCAGCTTCTGCTTGGCCTGATCCTTCAACACCGCCTGCATGTCGATGCCAAATTTGGGTTGCGCAAAGCTGCCGGTAATTTTGACGGGTACCGTGAGTTGACGCAGTTTATCCAGCGCCTTGCCGTCTTGGCCGGTGGCCGTGTTCACCACCATCACATTCAACAGATAATCCAAGGCTTGTTGCGGCAAATCGACCGTGCCTTGGCCCGCCACCCGCAACAGCGGCGACGCACCCTGCAAATCGTTATTGCGCACCACCCCTCGGGCAATTTGTGCCGTGCCGGTAATGCTCGAAAAATCGGTCGATTGCTCCGCCGGAACCGCGGCCGTCTCGCCCTGCAAACGCGCCTGCGCGGCACGCAGCATATAGCCCAAATCCACCCCTTTGACCTTGCCATTATTCAGCGCGAATTTGGCATTGCCATTGAGGTTCGATTCCAACTGCCCCACGGTATTGCCTTGGGTGTTGAGCGCGGCGCTGACATCGCCCGTGCCAATCAGCCGATCTTCATTCATGGCCGCCTTCAGCGCGGGCTGCAAGGCGATGTGGCTGGCCGAGGCATTCAGTTGATACGCCGGCACCGCCGAACGCACATCGAGCGCGCCAGAGGTGTTTACCGCGCCGCCAAACACCGTGAAATCCCCTTGCGTCAGCCGCAATTGCCCGCCCGCCGCCGTCGCGGCCAGCACGAATTGCTTGAGCACAAACGCACGATAGGTCAGCTCATCCAACGCAAGCCGCGCATCCACAGTCAAGCCGCGCAACAGCGGAATCGGCAATGGAATCGGCTGATTGTTGACCGCCGCCGGACGCGACGGCGCGCCCGCAGCGCCCGCAGCGCCCGCCGGTTGATCTGCGGGCTTGGCCGAGGTTGTCGTTTGGGGCGGCAGATAGGGCGTCACATTCCAAGCCCCGCCCGCCAACCGCGCCCACAGCTTGCCGGTGGCCAGATCCGCCACCCCGACTTGACCGGTCAGCGTTTGGCCATCCAGAGAAAATTTGAGCTGATCCAGCATCGCTTGCTGCGGCGTGATCTGAATTTGCCCGGTCAAGGCGCATTCCGTCAACGCCCGATCGGAGGCCATCGGCGGCACACGATATTTCCACGCCGCCGCCAAATCGCGCGGATTAAACGGCGCCACCGTGAGCGGGCCGGACACAGTCAACGCGCCGCCAATGCCCGTCACCGCCAACGAAGTGGACAGCGCAACCGGATCAGACCGGAGCTGCCAATCACTCAAGTGCGCCGTGCCCGCTGGCAAATCGACCGCCACCCCGCCCTGCGCGCTGAGGGTCACTTCGCCGGTGTGCGTCGCCAACCCCTGAATCGCACCGGAAAGTTTCAGCGCCTGGCTGTCATATCGACCGCTGCCCCAATTCGCCTGCACATCGCCGGTGATTTGGCTGCTGACCCGCGTCAAACCAAAGCCGCGCGTCATGCTCGCATCCACCGAAAATTGCGGCACGCTCGCCAGCGTTTTGGCCAAATCCACCGTCACCGACGGGCTTTGCCACTGCACCGTCACCGTGCGCGGATACGCCGCCGGGTACGCGCCGCCGACCGTATTCAGCGCCGCCGTCAACGACACTTGCTCGGCATGAATCGACGAGAGTGAAGCCAAAGCCACATCCGCCGAAGCGCGCACGGTTCCGCCCAATTCCCCGAGTTTCGGCGCAGAAATCTGATAATTCGCCTCCACCGAAATCGGCGTAGACGCCCCCGGCGCGAGCGCGCCCATCTCGGCATCCAAACCGGAAATCTGCACCGCCAGCCCGGTCATCGCATCCTGCCAATCCAGTGCCGCATGATGAATTTCCACCCCGCCGACGCTGAGCATCAGCCCCGCAGAGCTTCCGGCAGGCAGCGCGGCGAGGGTTGTCGCATTCGTCGTCGGCACCGCCGAAGCCGCCTTCGCCTTCGCCTGCGCCACCGCGCGCAAATCGTCCCAGTTCGTCACCCCGGCGCGGTTGCGCGCCAAATGGATTTGGGCGTCATCCAGCACCAATTTGCCGATCTCAAACCGTCCGCGCAGCAGCGGCCAAAAGGCCGCTTTTGCCTCAACCACCTTCGCCTGAATCATATTGTCCGGCATAAAGCCCGGCGCGTTGCCGATGGCGACCGACTCCAGCCGCACCCCCAACCACGGAAACACGCTCAAGCGAATCGGCCCGTTAAAACTCACCACCCGCCCGGTTTTTTCCTGAACCAAGCTGGCAATTTGCTGCTTATACTCGTTTGGATTCACGGTGGCGACGAAAACGCCAACGGCAATGACCAGCAAAACCAACAGTAAAACCACTGCCAGCAACAACCGTTTCAGCCAAATCATCTGCGCCTCCTTGAATCAGCAACTACCGCTGCATCAACGAAATTTTGTGAGGATGGG